>NZ_JBNHFC010000006.1:0-223734 GCF_059089885.1 Arthrobacter sp. Y3221159 | reverse complement strand
GGCGAGGCGTCGGGTTTCCTGGGTCTGCCTTTGGGCTTTGGACGCAGCGCGTCAGGCCCTTCCCGGCGGTATGCCCGAGCCCACGTTTCGAGAAGCTTGGGCGACGATAAGCCGGCTTCTGAGGCGAGATCGTGCGCAGTCTCGCCTGCGGCGAAGCGTTCAACCAGAGCGAGCTTGAATTCAAACGAGTATGCGCGCTTTGTCGGTTTAGTCATCAACGCTCCCCGGCCATGGATCCTCCACCGCCGATAAAGACGGCCCACCGGGGAGCGGGCCACGCCCAGCAACCTGGCTGTCGCCTTGTCCGCGATGCCCTTCTCAAACCACGCTACAGCGGACTCGCGCTGATCCTCAGACAACGAACTAGACGCACGCATAAAACTGCTCCCCGGGAGTCGGAACTGAATTTCTCAGTCCAACTCCCGGGGAGCAGTTCACATGACGGGGCCCCTTCTGCTGTTTGCCGACGCGGCGGGTCCAGGACGCTGGTTCCGGTCCCGGGCACGGCGGCCCTGCGGTGCTAGATTTGAAGTGATGTCAGCCGATCAATCCCTTGGGGATGCCTTGAACGACGCAGCCGAGCTGCCCCGCGTGTCCATCGTCATCCCGGCGTATAACGAGGAGGGCGTCATCCGGCAGTGCCTCATCGCTGCCATCTACCAGTCCGTCCCGGCGCACGAGATCATCGTGGTGGACAACCTCTCGAAGGACCGGACCGCCGACATTGTCCGGCAGATGCAGCTTGAGTATCCGGAAAGCCCTATCATCCTGCTGAGCCAGGACCGCGAGCAGGGTCTGATTCCCACCCGCAACTTCGGACTGGACCACGCCACCGGCGACATCCTGGGACGGATCGACGCTGACTCCGTCCTGGAGCCGGACTGGGTGGAGCAGGTGCAGAAGGCGTTCCTTGACCCGTCGGTGCAGGCAGCCACAGGCCCCGTGGTCTACTACGACATGCCGATGCGCCGTTTTGGGCTGAAGGCGGACGACAAGATGCGCCAGCTCATGCTCAAGCTGGCCAAGCACCAGTACCACTTCCTGTTCGGCTCCAACATGGCGCTGCGGGCCTCCGCGTGGGAGACCATCCGGGCCGAGACGTGCCGGGACGAGAAAGACGAGATGCACGAGGACATCGACCTGTCCCTGCATCTGGCCGACCACGAGCTCAAAGTGCAGTACTGCGCCCAGATGGTGTCCGGGATGTCGGCCCGCCGGCTGGAGGATTCACCGCGGGATTACCGCTATTACGTCACCCGGTTCGACCGCACATACAAGGCACACAACGTCAAGAAAATGGCCTTGAAGGCACCGATGGTGGTCTTCTTCTCCGTCTACTTCCCGGCCAAGCTCCTGCGCGCCATCCACACCGTGAACACGGCGCAGCCGGTCCGCCGTGGCGGCCAGTAGCTAGTCCGTCCCCAGCTCCGCCAGCCGTTCCGACGGCGGCTCCTCCCCGCGTGCCGTGGGGCGCCTGCCGGTCCTTCCGGGCTTCTGCCCCAGGACGACGACGGCGAGCCCCGCCAGGATCAGCCCCAGCCCCGCATACGTGCCGGCCGGCAAGGTCTCCCCGAGGAACAATGCCGCAAGTAGCGCAGCACCCGGTATTTCGAGAAGGATGATCATCGATACCAGGAGGGGGCTCATGGTGGCGAGCAGGTGGTTGAACGCCGTGTGCCCTACCAGCTGCGCGCAGACGGTGATAGCTGCGATGCCAAGCCAGCCCGCGGCCTCGAAGCCGGCCAGCGGCTGTCCGGCCACCAGCGCCATTAGCGCCACGAGGGCGGCACAGACCCCGTAGCACAGCGTGGTGTAGCTGCTGGTGGTCATGTTCTGCCGCGCTTTGCCGCCGGCCAGTGTGTAAAGGCCGGCCAGTGCGCCCCCGGCCACCGCGAGCAGGTCGCCAAGCAGGGCCTGCGGCGACGATCCCATGTCGAAACCTGTGATGGCCACGACGCCGACAAACGCAGTGCCGAGCCCAGCGAGGACCTGCCAGCGATGCCGGACGCCGCGGAACAGCTGGAACACCGCGATCCAGGCCGACTGCAGGCAGACCAGGGCCGTGGCCGCGGCAACCGACGTCAGCTGGAGCGAGGTGATGAAGCAGGCGAAGTGCAGGGCCAGGGCGGCGGCCGCCACCAGGGACCAGGTGAAGTCCCGGCGGGTTATTGTGCGGAACTGGCGGGGTTCCCGGATGAGGGTGGGTGCGGCCATCACGGCGGCGGCAATGGCGTTCCGCCAGAAGGCGATGGCGAGGGCGCTGACGCTGGTGGCACCAAGGGTGGCCGCGATCAGCGGGCCGGAGGAGGCAACGCCCAGGACGCCCATGGCCGCGAGGAAGAAGGTCACTGGACAACCCTAATGGGCGCTCTGACGGCTAACTGCCGGTGCTGTCCGGACTCGTCGATATGGTTGCCGGGAGAAAGCAAAAGTCCCGGACCGCGCTTCCGCGGACCGGGACTTTCTTATGGTGGAGGCACGGGGACTCGAACCCCGAACCCCCTGCTTGCAAAGCAGGTGCGCTACCAATTGCGCCATGCCCCCATAAGAAGCAACCCGTCAATCATACCCTAGAACCGGAGAGCCATTTACCGGCTTACATTCCAGGCGCCCTGGCTAGTCAACCGAATCGGTGGACTTGCTCCAGACAGTTTTCCGGGCTTCGGATTCCTGTGCCTTGCGGTAGACCAAGATGCCTGCGATTGCAGCTGCAAGTACCAGCAACTTCTTCACATGCTCCCCGTTCCGGTCCGGCTCCGGGCTAACCCGAACCAAACCTCCACTTGAACCTGCACAGGTTCCGTGGGCGTACCAGGACTTGAACCTGGGACCTCTTCGTTATCAGCGAAGCGCTCTAACCGCCTGAGCTATACGCCCCGATGCCTCATCGGGCCGAGACATGACTTTACAGCACATCCCGGCCCGATCTCAAATCGGGTGTTTCCGCCGGTCCGGGACCGGCGGAAACGGGTCCTAATCGTCGGTGAGGGTGACGCCGATGCCGCCCACCAGGGTGGCCGAAATGTTGTAAAGCACGGCGGACAACATGGAGAGTGCGGTCAGCAGGACCACGTTCACCACGGCGATAATTGTGGCGAAGGACGCGACCTGGCCCAGGGAAGCGACCTTCTTCAGTTCGAAGCCGCCGCCTTCGGAGCCGGCCAGGGTGCCGAGCAGGCTGTCCACCTGGTCGAAGATGCCGGTGAGGTCCAAAACGGTCCACAGGACAATGGCAGCCACCACGGTGACAATGCCCAGGGCTACGGACAGCAGGAAGGCCATCTTCAGGACGGACCAAGGGTCAACCTTGCTGATCAGCAGCCGGGCGCGCCGCACCTTGGCCTTGGGGGCGGGCTTGACCAGGCCGGGAGTGCCCTGCGCCGGAGCGCCTGCGGGACGCTGGCCCACTGTGGCAGGGCGGGCGCCTTGTGCTGGCCGCTGGCCCGGCTGGGCCGGTTGCTCCTGTGCGGGACCCTGGGCTGGACGCTGGCCGGGAACGGCCGGGCGCTGGCCTGGGGCGGCGGCAGGCGCTGCCGGCCGCTGCTGCGGACGAACCGGGGCGTTCACGCGGGGTGCCGCTGAGGGCCGGCTTCCGTCGGGAACAGTGCTGCTCGGCTTGGGAAATGAGTCGGGATTACTCACTCGTTACCTCCGTGGTGTCTTCGTTCGGCTCAGCGTCGCCCGAGGCGTCCTCTGACTCAACGGCCGGTGATTCGTCTGCCATTCCTGACCCGGCGGACTCCCCAGGGGCCCCGCCATCTTCAGCCAACGTTACGTCATCCTCAGGCGATTCCTCGCCCTCAAGGCCCCGTTCACTGTTGCGTGCCACTTCGATGATCCGGTCGTTCTTGTCCGGCTTGGCAAAGATGACGCCCATAGTGTCGCGCCCCTTGGCGGGAACACCGGCCACCGAAGACCGGACAACCTTGCCGCCCTCCATGACCACCAGCACTTCATCTTCCTCCTGGACGATGAGTGCTCCCACCAGGTCGCCGCGTTCCTCGGCAAGTTTGGCCACCTTGATGCCCAGGCCGCCGCGGCCCTGGAGCCGGTATTCCTCGACGGCGGTGCGCTTGGCATAGCCGCCCTCGGTCACGATGAAGACGAAGGAGCCGTCCGTGATCACATTGGCGGCCAGGAGTTCGTCGTCTTCGCGGAACTTCATGCCGGTGACACCGGACGTTGCCCTGCCCATGGGCCGGAGCGCATCCTCGGTGGCGGTGAACCGGATCGATTGTCCCTTTCGGGAGACCAGGAGCAGGTCGTCCGTCTCCGAAACCAGCTGCGCGGACACCAGTTCATCTTCGTCCCGCAAGTTGATGGCGATCACGCCGGCGGAGCGGTTGGTGTCGTAGTCCTCGAGCCTGGTCTTCTTCACCAGGCCGCGCTTTGTGGCCAGCACCAGGTAGGGCGCCTGCTGGTAGTCCTTCAGGTCCAGCACCTGGGCGATGTGTTCGTCCGGCTGGAAGGCCAGCAGGTTGGCCACGTGCTGGCCCTTGGCGTCCCGGCCGGCTTCCATCAGCTCATAGGCCTTGGCGCGGTAGACCCGGCCCAGGTTGGTGAAGAACAGCAGCCAGTGGTGCGTGGTGGTGACGAAGAAGTGTTCCACCACATCGTCGCCGCGGAGCTGGGCACCCTTGATGCCCTTGCCGCCCCGCTGCTGCGAGCGGTAGTTGTCGCTGCGGGTCCGCTTCACGTACCCGCCGCGGGTGATGGTGACCACCATCTCCTCTTCAGGGATGAGGTCCTCCATGGACATGTCGCCGTCGTAGCCCATGAGGATCTTGGTACGGCGGTCATCACCGTGCTTGTCCACAATCTCGCCGAGTTCGGTGCTGATGATCTCGCGCTGGCGCTGTTCGGAGCCAAGGATCTCGTTGTATTCGGCGATCAGTGCTTCGAGTTCTGAGTGCCGGTCCTGGATTTTCTGGCGTTCCAGGGCGGCGAGGCGGCGCAGCTGCATGTCCAGGATGGCCCGGGCCTGGAGCTCGTCGATGTCCAGCAATTCCATCAGGCCGTCGCGCGCTGCTTCGGTGGTGTTGGAGGCACGGATGAGGGCGATGACCTCATCGAGCATGTCCAGTGCCTTGAGCAGGGCGCGGAGGATGTGTGCTTCCTCCTCCGCCTTCCGCAGCCGGTAGCGGGTGCGCCGGGCGATGACGTCCAGCTGGTGCGTCACCCAGTGCCGGATGAAGGCGTCCAGGCTGAGGGTGCGCGGTACACCGTCAACGATGGCAAGCATGTTGGCGGAGAAGTTGCTCTGCAGTTCGGTGTGCTTGTAGAGGTTGTTCAGCACAACCTTGGGCACGGCATCCCGCTTGAGGACAATTACCAGGCGCTGGCCGGTGCGGCCGGACGTTTCGTCGCGGAGGTCGGCGATGCCCTGGATCTTGCCGTCCTTGACCAGTTCGGCGATCTTGATGGCCAGGTTGTCCGGGTTGGCCTGGTACGGCAGTTCGGTGACCACCAGGCAGGTGCGGCCCTGTAGTTCCTCGACGTTCACCACCGCGCGCATGGTGATGGAGCCGCGGCCCGTGCGGTAGGCGTCTTCGATGCCCTTGTGGCCCAGGATGGTGGCGCCGGTGGGGAAATCGGGTCCCTTGACGCGCAGCAGGAGCTGCTCCAGCAGGTCCTCGCGGCTGGCGCCGGGGTTGGCCAGGTACCACTGGACGCCGTCGGCCACTTCGCGGAGGTTGTGCGGCGGAATGTTGGTGGCCATGCCGACGGCGATGCCGGACGAACCGTTGACCAGCAGGTTGGGAAACCGGGCCGGCAGGATGGTGGGTTCCTGGTTCTTGCCGTCGTAGTTGTCCTGGAAATCGACGGTTTCCTCGTCGATGTCGCGGACCATTTCCATGGCCAGCGGTGCCATCTTGGTTTCGGTGTAACGCGGAGCTGCCGCGCCGTCGTTGCCCGGGGAACCAAAGTTTCCCTGGCCCAGCGCCAGCGGGTACCGCATGGTCCAGTCCTGGATCAGGCGGACCAGGGCGTCGTAGATCGCCGTGTCGCCATGGGGGTGGTACTGGCCCATGACCTCGCCCACCACGCGGGCGCACTTGTTGAAGGAACGGTCGGGGCGGTAGCCGCCGTCGAACATCGCGTACAAGACGCGGCGGTGGACGGGCTTGAGCCCGTCACGGACATCGGGAAGGGCACGGCCCACGATGACGGCCATGGCGTAGTCCAGGTAGGACCGCTGCATTTCCGTCTGCAGGTCCACCTGCTCCACGCGGTCAATCAGCACGTCGCCCTCAAGAACGGTGTCCGGGGTTCCGGCGTCAGGCGCCGGGTTCTCGGGTGTTTCGTCGCTCATCTATTAATTTCCGTTTCAGGTATATGTCGAAGTCCGGATATTTTGCGCGGTGCCCTAGATATCCAGGAACCTGACGTCCTTGGCGTTCTGCTGAATGAAGTTTCGGCGGGACTCCACGTCTTCGCCCATAAGGACGGAGAAGATCTGGTCGGCGGCGAGGGCGTCGTCCATGGTGACCTGCAGCAGCGTCCGGTTGTCCGGGTCCATGGTGGTGTCCCACAGCTCGGTGTAGTCCATCTCGCCGAGGCCCTTGTAGCGCTGGATGCCGTTGTCCTTGGGGATCCTGCGGCCAGCGGCCTGGCCGGCCACGAGCTTGGCGTCGCGTTCGCGGTCGCTGTACACGTAATCGTGCGCAGCGTTGGACCACTTGATGCGGTACAGCGGCGGCTGTGCCAGGTACACGTAGCCGTTCTCGATCAGGGGACGCATGTAGCGGAACAACAGCGTCATCAGGAGGGTGGTGATGTGCTGGCCGTCCACGTCGGCATCGGCCATCAGGACAATCTTGTGGTACCGGAGCTTGGAGAGGTCGAAGTCCTCGCCGATGCCGGTGCCGAAGGCGGTGATCATGGACTGGACTTCGGCGTTGCCCAGGGCTTTGTCCAGGCGCGCGCGCTCCACATTCAGGATCTTCCCCCGCAGCGGCAGGATCGCCTGGGTTTCGGGGTTGCGCCCGCGCTTGGCGGAACCGCCTGCCGAGTCACCCTCCACGATGTAGACCTCGCACTTCTCCGGATCCTTTGAGGAGCAGTCCGAGAGCTTGCCGGGCATGCCGAATGATTCCAGGGGGCTCTTCCGGCGCGCGTTGTCACGTGCCTTCCGCGCCGCCATGCGGGCCTGCGCGGCGGAAATGGCCTTCCGGATCACGTCACGGGCCGGGCCGGGGTTGCGTTCCAGCCAGTCACCCAGGCCGTCGGTGACCACGCGCTGGACGAAGCCTTTCACTTCGGAGTTGCCGAGCTTGGTCTTGGTCTGGCCTTCGAACTGGGGCTCGGACAGTTTGACGGAGATGACGGCCGTCAGGCCCTCGCGAATGTCGTCACCGGTGAGGTTATCGTCCTTTTCCTTGATGATGCTCTTTTCGCGCGCATAGCGGTTGATCAGGGACGTCAAGGCTGCACGGAAACCCTCTTCGTGGGTTCCGCCCTCGTGGGTGTTGATGGTGTTGGCGTAGGTGTGCACGCTTTCGGAGTACGCGCTGGTCCACTGCATCGCCATTTCCACAGCGATCTTGCGCTCGGTGTCCTCGGTTTCGAAGGCGATGACATCCTCGTGGACCACGTCCACTTTCTTGCCGGAGTTCAGGTGCTTGACGTAGTCCAGCAGGCCGTCGTCGTACTGGTACACCACGGTCCTGTGCTCCGCGCTGACCTCGCCCTCGGTGGCGATGGCATCGAGATCCAGGTCGGCGTCGGCGTCTTCAGCGGTGGGCGTGCGCTCGTCCGTCAGCGTGATGCGCAGGCCCTTGTTCAGGAACGCCATCTGCTGGAAGCGGGCACGGAGGGTCTCAAAGTCGAACTCGGTGGACTCGAAGATTTCCGGGTCCGGGTAGAACGTCTGGCTGGTACCGGTGACGTCCGTTTCCTCGCCCTTGACCAGGCTGCCCTGGGGCTTGCCGCCATTGGCGAAGGACATGCGCCAGACGTGGCCCTGCCGGCGGACCTCTGTATCCACTCGGCTGGACAGCGCGTTGACAACGGAGATGCCCACGCCGTGAAGGCCGCCGGACACGGCGTAGCCGCCGCCGCCGAACTTGCCGCCGGCGTGCAGGATGGTCATGACAACTTCGACGGTGGGCTTGTGCTCGGTGGGGTGCATGTCCACGGGAATGCCACGGCCGTCATCCACAACCTTGACACCGCCGTCGGCCTGCAGGACCACCTCGATATGCGTGCAGTAGCCAGCGAGGGCTTCGTCGACGGAGTTATCCACCACTTCGTAGACCAGGTGGTGGAGACCGCGCGGCCCGGTGGAGCCGATGTACATGCCGGGACGTTTCCGGACGGCTTCCAAACCCTCAAGGACAGTGATGTCGCTGGCCCCGTATTCGCGCGGCTTCGCGGATTCCGCAGGAGTGTCAGGCGTACGGGCATCCTCGACTGCGGGTTCAACTGCCAGATCTGTATTGTCGTTAGCCACAGGCGCTGTCGACTCCTCTGTTCTCGATGATGGCCGGCTGATTCCTCCTCCAAACGGAAAAGGCACCCGCCAACAGGCACAAACTTATGGCGCGGGTGGCTTGCTGACGGTGGGGGTCCGCACCCGCGTGCCGAAAGCACCCGGAGAACGGACTCAGTCAACGTTTCACCCGCGCCCAGTTATCTACAACGATTCTACCGGGAAACAGTCCATATTCCCGCATTCCGGGGCCGTGGACGGGAAGCTGCATGGCTGTGCCCGGCCGCTGGCCGCGCCTAGGGCGCTCCAAAAGGACCGTCCCCGGGGGCCTATACACCCACCGGCCCTTCCAGCGCTCTACACGGCGTTGGGAGCATTTTCAATAGTCCGGCCGGAGGCTACCCGTAGGTGTCCCGTGGCCCACGGCCGTTGACGGTCCGGCCGCCCTTGCGCCAGCTGGGCGCGGAAGGGCCCAGGACCTGGATGCTGGTGACCACCCCGTCGCCGAGTTCCACGCGGAACTTCTCCAGCAGGCTGGTGCTGAGCAGCCGGAGCTGGGTGGCCCACGCCGTGGAGTCACACCGGACGTGCAGGGTTGTGTCCGTGAAGCTCTCAGGGGTGCAGTGTGCGGAAATCTCCGGCCCCACCAGGGCAGGCCATTCCGCCATGACGGAGCCCACCGCCACCGGTGACGTCCAGCCCCGTTCAGCCACCAGCCGGCCCACCACCTTGCCAAGGCCCAGGGGATCACGGCCAGTGGAATGGAACTGGCTGAAGCCGCGGGTATCCCGGATTCCGCCCCGGGCTTTCTGGGAGCCCGGCCGAACGGCCTTCCTGCGGACTTCGCCCCGGGCAGCGGCGGCCTCCCGCATCCGGTTCAGTGCCGCCTGCGGCGCATCGATGTTGTCGGGATCGCGGCCGGGCTGCAGCCCGCCTCCGTTGTCACCGTCCCTGCTCATCAATACCTCCCGGGATGACCTTCACCCGCCGGCCGGACAGCTCTTCCGGGATATCGGCATCGACGGCGGCGGTCACCAGGACCTGTTCCGCGCCGGAGACTATTGCCGCCAGTTTACGCCTGCGCTGGACGTCCAGTTCGGCAAAAACGTCGTCAAGGATCAGGATTGGCGCAGAACCGCCGGTGCGGGCGTCGTCGAGCATCACGTAGTAGGAAGCGAGGCGCAGGGACAGGCACATGGACCAGGTTTCGCCGTGCGAGGCGTAGCCCTTGGCCGGGGCCTGCCCCAGGACGAGTTCCAGTTCATCGCGGTGCGGTCCCACCAGCGAAATGCCCCGTTCCAGTTCCTTCTTCCGGGACTCCGCAAAGGCGCGCACGTACCGTTCCGTGAGCTGTTCGACGGAAAGCCTGCGCAGGTCCTCCGTCCCGACGGCGTCCCCCTGCAGGTCGCGCGGCGCATCCGGCAGGGGGGCGCCGTCGTCGTCCATCTGGTTCTGGAGCGTGGAACGGTACGTGGCATCGGCGGGCTTGGATGCGTCAGTCAGCTCCGCATAGGCGCGGGCAAGGTGCGGCCGGAGGCGTTCCACCAGCTCAAGGCGGGCGTGGAGGAGCTCGGCACCGGCCCGGGCCATGTGCTGGTCCCAGACATCCAGGGTTGCCTCGTGCCCGGACGTGAACTTTCCGGACCGCGCCGATTTGAGCAGGGCGTTGCGCTGTTTCAGCACACGGTCGTAGTCGCTGCGCGTGGCGGCGTGGTGCGGAACGAGGCTGGCCAGCAGTTCGTCCAGAAACCGCCGGCGGTTGGCGGGATCGCCTTTTACCAGAGCCAGATCTTCGGGAGCAAACAGGACCGTTTGGCAAATCCCCAGCAGGTCCCTGGCCCGGACGGGATTGCTGCGGTTGATCCGCCCGCGGTTGGCGCGGCCGGCATTGATCTCAAGTTCCAGGATGGTGGTCTGGTCCCCGCGGACCAGCCGTGCACGGACGAGCGCCCGGTCGGTTCCGAATCGCAGGAGGGGGGCGTCGGAACTGACCCGGTGGGAACTGAGCGTGGCGAGGTACCCGATGGCTTCCATCAGGTTGGTCTTGCCGATGCCGTTGTATCCCACCAGGACGGTGACGCCCGGCTCCAGGGCAAGGTCAACCTGGGCGTAACTGCGGAAATCGGTCAGTGAGAGGTGTTCCAGGTACACGCGGGCTTCGACAATTCTGGAGACGACGGCGGTCCCCCGGTGGGTGCTACTTTGCGGGACGGGTTGCGTGGCCGCCGAATTGGTGACGGAGGGCGGAGACCATCTTCATGGCAGGTGAACTGTCCTCCCTGGACTCAAAGCGGGCGAACAGCGCGGCGGTGATGGCCGGGGCGGGAATTGCGTTGGCAATGGCTTCCTCCACCGTCCAGCGCCCTTCCCCGGAATCCTCCACGTAGTCATCGATATTCTGCAGGCCGGGGTCTTCCTCCAGCGCCTTGACCAGCAGGTCAAGCAGCCAGGACCGCACCACAGTGCCTTTTTGCCATGCCCGGAAAGTGCCGGGCAGGTCGTTGATGATGTCCTTGGATGCAAGCAGCTGGTAGCCCTCGGCGTACGCCTGCATCAGGCCGTACTCGATTCCGTTGTGGACCATCTTGGCGTAGTGCCCGGCGCCGATCCCGCCGACGTGGACGAAGCTGTCCGCGCGTTCACCTTCGGGACGTAGGGCATCGAATACCGGCAGTGCGCGTTCGATGTCCGCCGCATCCCCGCCGGCCATCAGGCCGTAGCCGTTCTGCAGCCCCCAGACTCCGCCGGACACTCCGCAGTCGGCGAAGCGGATGCCCTTGGCGGCAAGGAGTTCGCCGTGCTTCTGGTCCTCGGTGAAGCGGGAGTTCCCGCCGTCGATCACCAGGTCACCTTGGTCCAGCTTGTCCGAAAGCTCCGTGATGACCGCATCGGTAATCGCGCCGGCGGGAACCATCACCCAGATCAGCCTGGGAGCAGGAACTGCGGCGAGCAGCTCATCCACGGAGGCAGCATCGGTGACGTCCGGGTTGCGGTCGTAGCCTGTGACGTCGATCCCGCCCTTGCGCAGCCGCTCGCGCATGTTGAATCCCATTTTGCCAAGGCCAATCAGTCCAATGTGCATCAGGAACTCTTTTCTGCGCGAGGGGGCGGGCTTCATTATGGGCGGCCCAGAACGACAACAACTCTGGGCCCACGCCGCCAGGGTTCCCTGGCCGGTGGGGACTAGTTGGGGAGGCGGACCGGCATCACCAGGTAGCGGTAGTCGTCCTGGTCCTCGCCATCGGCGTCTGCCTGTGCCGTGATCATTGCCGGCTTCGGCGCTGAAGTGAAGGAGAAGCGGACGAACTTGGTTTCGATCACGCTCAGGCCCTCCACCAGGTAGTGCGGGTTGAAGGCAACGGTGATGTCGTCCCCGGAAAGCTGCGCTTCCAGTTCTTCCGAGGCTTGGGCGTCCTCGCCGGTGCCGGCGTCGAGGTTCAGCTGGCCTTCGGTGAAGGCAAGCCGTACCGGGGTGTTCCGCTCGGCCACGAGTGAAACACGGCGGACCGCCTCAACCAGTTCCTGGGTTTGCACGGTGGCGTGGATGGGAGTGGATTCCGGGAAAAGCGAACGGATCTTCGGGTAGTCGCCATCCACGAGCAATGAAGTGGTGGTGCGTCCGCCGCTTTCGAAGCCGATCAGGCGGCTGTCGTCGTCAGAAAGTGCGAGGTTGATGTCCCCGCTGTTGCCGAGTGTCTTGGCTACCTCGTTGAGGGTCTTTGCCTTGACCAGGGCGCTGGTGGAGATACCGGGCGTCACAGGCTTCCACGGCACTTCGCGCATAGCCAGCCGGTACCGGTCCGTGGCCAGGAGGGTGATGAGGTCGTCCTCGATCTCCATCCGGACCCCGGTGAGGATGGGGAGGGTGTCGTCCTTGCTCGCGGCGATGATCACCTGGGAAACGGCCTGGGCGAAGGCATCGCCGGGGACCGTGCCGCTGATGGCGGGAAGTGCGGGCAGGGGCGGGTATTCGGCTTCAGGCATGGTGGCCAGGTGGAAGCTGCTTCGGCGACAGGTGAGTGTCACCTTGTTGCCGTCGGTTTCGACGTCGACCGGAGCGGAGGGAAGGCTGCGGCAGATATCCGCCAAGAGCCGGCCTGATACCAGAATGGTGCCTTCGTCCCGGATGTCCGCGGCAATTTCCAGCCGTGCGGAGGTCTCGTAGTCAAAGCTGGAGAGGCTGACGGTGCCGGCTTCGGCCTTCAGGAGGAGGCCGGACAGGACGGGTACGGGCGGCCGCGGAGACAAGGACCGGGCTGTCCAGGTGACGGCTTCTGCCAGGACGTCCCGGTCGACTCTGAACTTCACGGAAGGGTGCCGCCTTTCATTGCTGCTGCGTTTGGGTTCCGGCACTCCCGCGGTAGGAGTCCCTGAAAAGTGTTGTCCCTGCCCTGTTTGGCGCATGGTTTGCACTGGGCGGACCACGCACGGACCCAGGGATGGGAGCGCTGCTGACAGCTTAGCCGGAACATCAGGGATTAACCCATCCCCCAGTCCGGCCCCAAGGGGTCCGGGCCGCCTGGCCCGCCCGGCAGAGGTGTGCGGATCGATCTTGTTGTTTGAGGGACTTCGATTTTTAGGGATTAGTAGTGTTAATAACTGCTGTGGAAACTGTGGATAACCGTGCTTCGGCCCGGGTTCGAGGGGTTAAGCCCTGTTCATGGACTGTGGGTGGAGCAGGTTTTAAACAGGGTGTGGATGGGGATAGAAATTTTCGCCATTTTCGCGATCCACAGGCGGCTTAAGGGTTTTAAGCCCATTAACCGCGGTTGTCCCCTTAACTATCCACAGCCTTATCCACATGCACCTGTTAATAAGGTATAGGTGGCGGGTCAGGAATCGCGCTGCTGTTGCTTAATCCGGTTGGTCAGCTCTGTCACCTGGTTGTAAATCACACGGCGCTCGGCCATGAGTTCACGGATTTTGCGGTCTGCGTGGATGACCGTGGTGTGGTCGCGTCCACCGAGCTCCTGGCCGATCTTGGGCAGGGACATGTCGGTGAGCTCCCGGCACAGGTACATCGCGATCTGCCGCGCCGTCACCAGCGTGCGGGTACGCGACTTGCTGCACAGCTCTTCCATGCTGAGCTTGAAGTAGTCAGCTGTCTGCTGCAGGATCTGGCTGGACGTGATTTCCTGGGCGCCGTCGTCCGTGATGAGGTCCTTGAGGACCATTTCCGCCAGGGCCACGTCCACCGGCTGCCGGTTGAGGCTGGCGAACGCCGTGACGCGGATCAGGGCGCCTTCGAGTTCGCGGATGTTGCTGGAGATCTTGGAGGCGATGTACTCAAGGGCGTCATCGGGTGCCGAAAGTCCTTCGCTCAGGGCCTTCTTCCGGAGGATGGCAATGCGGGTTTCCAGTTCCGGTGGCTGGATGTCCGTTAGCAAGCCCCACTCGAAGCGGGATTTCATCCGGTCCTCGAAGCCCGCCAGCAGCTTGGGCGGCTGGTCCGAGGTGATGACCACCTGCTTGTTGTTGTTGTGCAGCGAGTTGAATGTGTGGAAGAACTCCTCCAGCGTCCGGTCCTTGCCGGCCAGGAACTGGATGTCGTCGATGAGCAGCACGTCCACGTTGCGGTACGTGGTCTTGAAGCTGGCGCCTTCGTCGTCCCGGATGGAGTTGATGAAGTCGTTGGTGAATTCTTCCGAGTTGACGTAGCGGACGCGGATTCCGCTGTAGAGGCGCCGGGCGTAATGGCCGATCGCGTGCAGCAGGTGCGTCTTGCCCAGCCCGGAATCGCCGTAGATGAACAACGGGTTGTAGGCCTTGGCCGGCGCTTCGGCAACTGCTACTGCGGCAGCATGCGCGAAGCGGTTGGACGAGCCGATCACGAACGTGTCGAAAACGTACTTGGGATTCAACCGGCCGAACTCGTGTGACGTACTGGGCAGCATTGGCTGCGGCTTCTGCTCCACCAGCTGGTCCGAGACGAAGGACGGTTCGACGACGGGTTCGGGCTCTTCGTGGACGGGCACCAGATCGGTGTCGACGTCGATGGCGCACCGGATATCTTCCGAGAAGACGCTGTGCAGGGCATCGTCGAGGGCATCTTTCACCTGCGTCTGGAGCACTTCGCGGGTGAGTTCGTTGGGTACGGCCACCAGGAGGGTGGAACCGATCAGGCCCTGGGCCTGGGCGAGGATGACAAAGCCGCGCTGCCGCGGGGAAACGCGGTGGTCCTGCTCCAGCAGGCTGACAACGCGGCGCCAGGAACTTCCGACAGTATTGGCGTGGTTGGCTTCGTCTACTGTCATCAATGGGTTCCCTCAAAACTTGCTTTGCCTGCAATGCCTGCAGCCCAAAGTCCGGAACCAGGATGCTGGCCCAGCTTAATCCACAGGGTTATGCACAGTACGTGGATAATCGGCTACTGGGCCACTCTAGGGGATGAAAAGCCTAGAAGATAGCTGGCCAGTTGCTTGTGGATAATTACACGGGTGTGGTTCCCAAACGGGGGCTGTGAGCCACTTCATCCACAGGCTTTGGGGGGTAGTTAGGAACAGCCGGGGATAGCGCCCGGGGGCCGTCCCGGTTTGACGCAAGGGCTTGAATTGCCCTAACGTTGTGAAGTCCTTTGTGTCCGCTTTTTGGCCCCATCTGAATCTCCCAGACGCTCCGCGTTTGGGCAGCCGGGGGAAGCGTGCATATACAAAACTTAGCGTCGGCCAGTTCTTCCCCATACTGATCGGGTGGGCGCACCTTTGATCCACTGGAGTAACTAACGTGAGCAAGCGGACTTTTCAGCCGAATAACCGCCGTCGAGCCAAGAAGCACGGCTTCCGCCTTCGTATGCGTACCCGTGCCGGCCGTGCCATCCTGGCAGCCCGCCGTGGCAAGGGCCGCACCGAGCTGTCGGCCTAAATAACCTGACTTGTCGGTAGACATCCCTTTGCGAGTTTAAGGTGCTGGCCGCCCGCAACCGCCTGAGGACTGCTACCGATTTTTCAACAACTGTACGTTCCGGTGTCCGCAATGGGCGCCGGAACGTAGTGTTATATGCGGCAGCCATTGCTGCCGACGAACCCAGCCGGATCGGGTTCATCGTTTCCAAGAGTGTAGGGAACGCTGTGGTCAGGAACCTCGTTAAGCGGAGACTGAGGGAAGCGGGTGCCGCCTCGCTGCGCGAGCATGGCACCGGTTTCGCCATAGTGGTCCGGGCGCTTCCCGCGTCCGCCTCTGCCAGCTGGGATCAGCTGCTGAAGGACTACAACGCTGCACTGGAATCGACGCTGACCCGGCTGGCCGGCCGCCCCGCGAAGGCGGCCGCGAACGGTTCGGCTGGTACAACACAGGAGGGGACATCGCGTGCGTAACGCCACCGCCGTCGTCGCCCGTATCCGACCTGTAGCCGCCGCCGTCGGAATGTTCCTGTGGAACATTCCCCGGAACATCCTGATTGTGTTGCTCAAGGTATACCGCAAGGTGGTTTCACCCTTGTACGGGCAGGTCTGCCGTTTTTTCCCTTCATGCTCGGCCTATGCCCTTGAAGCGGTCACTGTCCATGGCGCCGTCAAGGGAAGCTGGCTCGCAGTCCGGCGCCTCGGCCGCTGCCATCCATGGAACGCCGGCGGTGTGGACCACGTCCCCGCCGGGAAGCGGGACTGGCCGGAGAGCCAGGCCCCCACAATTGTTGTGCTGAACAACCCGGACAAGTACCTGGCTGCTCGGACTGATGGAGAAGGCCGCAGTGCGGCCTGACGAATAGGGATAAGTATGGACTTCTTTGAAACAATCATGTTTCCGTTCAAGTGGCTTGTGTCCATCATCATGGTGGGCTTCCACGAGGGCCTGACTGCCATCGGCCTGCCCGAGGCATCGGGCTGGACGTGGACTCTTTCCATCATCGGGCTGGTGCTCGTGATCCGCGCCGCCCTGATTCCCGTGTTCGTGAAGCAGATCAAGGCGCAGCGCGGCATGCAGCTGCTGCAGCCCGACCTGAAAAAGCTCCAGGATAAGTACAAGGGCAAGACTGACCAGCTGTCCCGCCAGGCAATGGCGCAGGAACAAATGGCCATGTACAAGAAGCATGGCACCAACCCGTTCTCCGCGTGCCTGCCGATGCTGATCCAGATGCCGTTCTTCTTCGCGCTGTTCACTGTCCTGTCCGGCATTTCGACGGCGAGGGACCGGAACCAGGGCATCGGCGCGATGAGCTACGACCAGGTAGTGCAGTTCGATGACTCAACTATCTTCGGTGCCACACTTTCCGCGTCACTCCTGCACGGCGGTGAAGGCAACCTGACCGCGGTCTGGATCCTCTCCATCATCATGATTCTCGCCATGACTGCCTCGCAGTTCATCACGCAGAAACAGATCATGGCCAAGAACATGTCTGAAGAAGCCATGGCCAGCCCCTTCATGCGCCAGCAGAAGATGATGCTTTATATCCTGCCGATCGTCTTCGGAGTGGGTGGCATCAACTTCCCCATCGGTGTCCTGATCTACTGGACCACTACCAACCTGTGGACTATGGGCCAGCAGTTCTTTGTCATCCGCCGTATGCCGACGCCGGGATCCCCCGCCGCCAAGGCCCTCGCCGAGCGCCGTGCCGCCAAGGGCCTGCCGGCCCTGTCCATCCTCAGCGGCAAGAAGGAAGACGAGGCCGATGCCGCCGCGGCGGCAGCCATCGCCGAACCCAAGGGCCAGCGTGTCCAGCCACAGCGCAAGAACAGGAAGAAGAAGTAATGTCAGCCGAGAGCACCGAACACGCCCTTTCTGAAGACATGATCGAAGACCAGGACGAGTCCGTGAACGAAGAGACTGCCTCCCCGAAGGTGTCCGCTGTCAGCCGTCTCGATGAAGAGGGCGACGTCGCGGCGGACTACCTTGAGGAACTGCTGGACATAGCCGACATCGACGGTGATATCGACATCGAGGTCCGCAATGGCCGCACCTACATCTCGATTGTTGCCGAGGAAGAAACTGAAGGCCTTGAGAGCCTGGTGGGCGAAGACGGCGAGGTTCTTGAAGCACTCCAGGAGCTCACACGCCTTGCGGTGCTGTCCGCAACTGAGAACCGGTCGCGGCTGGTCCTTGATATCAACGGGTACCGCCAGGAGCGCACCGGCTACCTGCAGAAGATTGCTGAGGACGCCGCTGCTGCCGTAAAGGAAAGCGGCAAGCCGGTGGCATTGGAGCCGATGAGCGCCTATGAACGGAAGATCGTCCACGACGCCGTTGCAGATCTGGGGCTTGTCAGTGAGTCCGAGGGCGAAGGCAGCGGACGCCACATTGTTGTATCCGCAGACTAGAGAATTGCTGGCCCGCTGAACATGGTTGACATCACGGCAACTGAGCTTTTGGCCGCCGAAAAAATCTTCGGCGACCGCCTTGATCTGGCCAAGCGCTACGTTGAGCATCTTGCCACCTCGGGAACTGAACGTGGCCTTATCGGGCCGCGGGAAATCCCCCGGCTGTGGAGCAGGCATGTTCTCAACTGCGCCGTCATCGAGAGTGAGATTCCGCAGGGCAGCCAGGTGGCCGATGTCGGCAGCGGGGCCGGCCTGCCCGGTCTCTGCCTCGCCATCGCCCGGCCCGACCTGGAACTGACCCTCATCGAGCCCCTGGAACGCAGGGTCCTCTGGCTGCAGGAGGTGGTGGACGATCTCGCGCTGGACAATGTCACCGTGATGCGAACGCGTGCAGAACTGGCTGTTGGGCATGTTGACGCCGACGTGGTGACGGCAAGGGCAGTCTCCGCACTGAGCAACCTCGCCGGGCTGACCATTCCCCTCTTGAACGGCAAGGGCGAAGTTGTTGCCATCAAGGGACGGAGTGCCGGCGAAGAGATCGAAAAAGCCGCCAAGGTGATCCGGAAACTGGGCGGCGTTGAAACGTCAGTCCTGACCGTGGGTGACAACCTGCTTGAGGAACCCACCACGGTAGTGCGCATCGTTGTAAACAAGTCCCAAAAGAAGTCCTAGTCCTGGCCCGGTAGCCGTAGTCTGCCGGGTCGAGCAGTTAGGCTAGTCAACGGCAGCAAAAATGGCTGAACGAGAGTGAGTGTGCCCCAGTGACCAGTAGTGAAGCCTCCGCACAACGGATACCGCCGTTTGTGTCATTGGGGTCAGCTCGTTCCGTCACTGGGCCGGGCCTTGCCCCAGGCCGAGGCGGTAATCATCCCCAACCGGTAGCGAATTCGGGCTCGGCCTCCCTGGTTTCACGTGAAACAACCCCCGCCGGTAGATCCAACATCATTGATGCAATTGATGATTCCAGCCCCATCGCGCGCGAACTCGCGCACGAAACCAAGCGCCGGGAGCGCCTCATGGGTCGTAAGCTTCCCCGGCCGGAGAAGACCCGGATCTTTACTGTTTCCAACCAGAAGGGTGGGGTGGGAAAGACCACCACCACCGTGAACATTGCGGCCGCACTGGCAGCAGCCGGACTGAACGTCCTGGTGATCGATATCGACCCGCAGGGCAACGCATCCACGGCCTTGGGCATTGAGCACCACGCGGATGTCGACAGCATTTACGACGTCCTCATCAACGACGTGCCGATGGCAGATGTGGTGGCCCAGTGCCCCGACATTGAAAAGCTCATTTGCGCGCCGGCCACCATTCACCTTGCAGGCGCAGAGATCGAACTGGTGTCGCTGGTGGCGCGCGAGCAGCGGTTGCGCCGGGCCATTGATGTTTATGCCAAGACGCGTGAAAAGAACGGTGAGGAGCGGCTCGACTACATCTTCATCGATTGTCCGCCAAGCCTTGGCCTTCTTACGGTTAACGCGTTCTGTGCTGCCAACGAGGTCCTCATCCCGATTCAGTGTGAGTACTATGCGCTCGAGGGACTCAGCCAGCTCCTGAAGAACATTGAGATGATCCAGAAGCACCTCAATGACGAACTGGAAGTTTCCACCATTCTGCTCACCATGTATGACGGCCGCACCAACCTTGCTGCCCAGGTTGCTGCCGAAGTCCGCACGCATTTTCCGCAACAGGTGCTGTCCGCTGTAGTACCCCGCTCGGTTCGCATTTCGGAGGCGCCGAGCTACCAGCAGACTGTCATGACGTATGACCCATCCTCCAGTGGCGCTCTGTCTTACCTGGAAGCCGCTGCTGAAATAGCAGAACGCTAGAAATCTTCAAACTGCAACGACCGGAACCGGCATTGCCTGGTTCTACCACTGGAGGGATTTATCCATGAGCGAGAAGCGACGGGGCCTAGGCCGCGGTCTTGGCGCGCTGATTCCAAGTTCCGCCGCATCCAACGGGCAGGGCAACGGTGCAGCAGTATCCCGCCCGGTTGACCTCTTCTTTCCCGAAGGACGGAAGAAAACTGATTCGCCGGATGATGCTGCGGGTTCTGCGCAGTCCGTTGCAGACAAGCTGATTGCCTCCCCTGCCCCCAGGTCCACGTCGAAGCCTTCGAAGAAGCAGGATGCCGATTCGCGGGATGCAGACACTTCTTCCTCCGCTTCCGATTCTGCCGGGACCAGGAAGCAGGCCGGTTCCGCCGCTGCTGCTGCTGCATCCAAGAGTACGGGGCCCAAGGGTTCGCCTGCCAAGGCAGATGACCAGGAACCGGTCCAAGCCGAAGCCCGCGACGACGCATCGCCGGAGGAGTCGGCAGCTGAGCCGGTAGCTTCCCCTGCGGTGATCGACGACGGTGTAGAGCTCGTTGAGGTCCCGGGCGTCCGGTTTGCTGAAATACCGGTCACGGATATCCATCCGAACCGGAAACAGCCGCGAAACGTTTTCGATGAGGACGACATGGCGGAACTGGTCCACTCTGTACGTGAGATCGGAGTCCTGCAGCCAATTGTTGTCCGAAAATCAACGGAATCCGGTAGCGAGCCCTTCGAACTCGTCATGGGTGAACGCCGGTGGCGGGCAGTCCAAGCGGCCGGGCTGGACACCATTCCCGCCATCGTGCGGGATACCACTGACGATGACCTCCTTCGCGATGCTTTGCTCGAGAACCTCCACCGGAGCCAGCTCAACCCCTTGGAAGAGGCGGCGGCCTACCAGCAGCTTCTTGAGGATTTCGGCACGACACACGAGCAGCTGGCAGATCGGATCGGGCGTTCACGCCCGCAGGTGTCCAACACGCTGCGCTTGCTGAAGCTTCCTCCCCTGGTCCAGCGCCGCGTTGCCGCCGGAGTCCTTTCTGCGGGGCATGCCCGTGCCCTGCTTTCCCTTCCGGATGCTGCGGCGATGGAACGGCTGGCCCAGAAGATTGTTGCCGAAGGTATGTCCGTGCGCGCCACGGAAGAGGCTGTCACGCTGTACCAGGATCCCGCCAAGCCCGTGAAGAACAATATTCCCCGTCCTGGTGCACGTCATGAGCGGCTCGACTACCTCGCGTCCTCCCTGTCTGACCGTCTGGATACTAACGTGAAAATCTCCCTGGGTGTCCGAAAGGGGAAGGTCAGCATCGAGTTTGCGAGCGTTGAGGACCTGAACCGCATCATGGATGTTTTGGCTCCTGGTTCGACGAATTAGTCCGCGCTCTGAAGGGCCCGATTCACTACGAATTGGGCCTTTTTGCGTCTTCTAGGGCGCGTTGAACCGCCCGGCGCATGTCCGGCTTCCGCCAATATCTGCGCCGCGAACCGAACTGGAATTTGGACCGCCCCATCACCTGTTTCCGTTGGCCCTCATATTTTTACTCTCTTCTCGCGGTTGGAAGGGCGGCTTGGGTTTTGACGCGCCTTTCCCCTAACCATGTGCAGCTCGGGCTTCAACGATGTTTTCAGCTTTAGACGGTGTCCCCTTCGTCCCTGGGAACGAACTGTTTCACGTGAAACACCCCGTCTATCACTGCAAGACGGGCAGAAAGGAAGGCCAAAGCAGCGCCCGCATCCACGGTGGCATTGGTCGTTCCGCAGTACACAGGAGATTCAACTGTCTGCCAGCGCCGGGCGAGTGAATGAACACCAGCGATTCTAGGGCAGTTCGAGCGGGACTTGGTGAATCTGTGAGCATATGGGAATTGGCTCGCGCTAGGAAGCCCTCCCCAGCAGCCCCATTTGCTGGATAACCGCCGCTCGGCTACAAGAAACTCAATTAGTCATAAACATCACCGTCCCGCGTGGTGCAGTGAAGGAAGGCGTGGCGATAGTTCATTGAAGAATTCAATCTGTGATCCCGGCTCTCCGATCAGCCGGACAGTTGTTTGCCTAGGGACATCTACGTATGGAGACACTCGCGGTGAAGCGTTGCCGATCCTCGAGCGGTCCGTGCACTTTCCTTGACGTCACTTTGTACCTGCGGGTATGAGCAATGTGGCAATTCAACTGTGGTGCGTGTTCCACGTGAAACGGTGGCCAGCTAGTGCGGGAGAATCGACCCCTCAATGAACGTCTTTACAAGGAAGGTTTCTCACTGGGTGATCAAGAGTGGGCACGAAGTCTGGGACCAAACCGGCGAGCAATGTGAGAACAGAATGTGCGCCGCATCAATTTGCGGGATGTATCGAACTCCTACTACCAGATACCTCCTCCTAGTAGGCAGGCCGTTTGTCGCTCTCTTGCACCGGCTCCTCAATACGACTCCCGCTAAGCATCACTACAGGAACAAGCCCCTTACACGGGTGTGCGCCAAATTAGCAGACTGGTGCCGGAGCTGCCGCTGACACTGGTGTGGCCAAGTTTCACGTGAAACAGATGGCTGGCGAGGCCAGGACCAGAACATGGCATTGCTCATGCAATAGGAACCTAGAACAGCAGCACTCCTATCCTGCGGGGGCATACTCGGAGGGCAGGGACCTGGCACGCCCAGGGACGCATGCACAGACTCCTACCGACCCGTCCAATCTCGATTGTCACCTTACTGACAGACTTATCACGTTCCGGTGCGCGCGGAGCTAAAGCCCCAAACTCGTATTCGAGCTGCCCGCAGCGTCACGAACTTCTATTCGAGCTGCCCGCGGCGTCACGCCGTAGCACTGCGGCTCGAGAATCCACCAGAGGAGCCCGGCTCGCTGAACCACCAGGGGCTGGCACATCCATTTGGACTCCGTATTGGGGCTCTGTGGAAGACTGCTGTCCCCGCCGCGCTGCGTTGCTCCCCGTGCAGCCTGAAGCCACGACATCGGTGCAGCATTGATGTCTTCCACGGCCGCAGACCATGGGAAGGGACTACATGTGGGTCGGCCTCTCCGGAACATAATGATGGGCACCGTGTAGGCCTTGGTGTCATCCATGCAAGCAGGATGAATCGTGGCGCACCATGCCGCGGGCCCCCTACGACGTGATGAGTGCTGTACTTTGGTGTCAAAAATGACCGCCTGCCTGGCTCACAGATGGACTCCCCACTGGCGTGAATCATGTGACAGGCACGTGTCCCGCGGTCGTTCGCCTAGGCCCAGTGATGACCCTTAGTGAGCCAGACCGTCGCTGGCGCCGGCCGTACGCAGGTCCAGAAGGATAGATTTTGTCGGTGGATATCGCTGTGGATAACTCGGTGGATAACTTGCGACCTCTCTGTTCCTTTCCGGAGGGAAACGCCGTCCGTGCCGCTCGGCATGTGCCGGCCACCCCCCGTCGACTTGCTCCTTCGAGTCGTTTCACCGTTGCTTGGTGTTTCACGTGAAACACTGTCGGCCGTCTGGAAAGGGGCACTAGAGCCACATCCGGTCGCGCCGTGCCAACCAGGCCGGTTGATTTCACACCTTTTTGGAGCGACTCTTTTGGCGCCGAAGGGCGCGCCCATGGAGCAATAACTACTCTTGGTCGAGCTGAGGGCGAGTCCAGCACGGGAAGCGCCACAAGTGCGACCGCTACTGCGGCTCGCCGGCAATCCACACCTCATCTCTTAGGCTTGTGGATAACAGTGTGCATAACATCACTAGGCGGCTGTGGATAAGTTGTGGACCGTAGGGAGAGCTGATGTGTAAGAACCGCACTAGAGCAGTCTCTGCACCTTACGCGGTGCACCTCAGGACTACGTTACGAGCGCCGCAGTGGCATCCTGCAGTAACTCGGTCAGCCCTAAGATACTGATCTTTCACACGCCGAAGCTGCAATTGATGAGCAGGCGACATCCCACTGTACCCATGCTCCCACCGGGACAAAGGCACTGGTGGGTTGGACCGGAATCACCAATGCTTTAGAGGGTCGTGCCCGAAGGATGAATCCCTGCTTTCCTTTGTGCATGCTGGTAAGCGCAGACCGGACTATCACAGCGCGTGTGAGCATAGTCTCGGTGAACCCCATGTTCCCGCGGCACACGCCAACTGTTCCTGCAAAGGCAAGCAGAGGCAGAGGCGATGGCTTACGTCGCCGCCGTTGATTGCATCGCCTGGTGCCCTGAATGGGTAACCTCACCGGCAGCCAGAGGCTGCGACTGCAAGCGCTTGGATGAAGAATACAATAGGTTCCCTGGTAATCGGGCCCGGCGGATAGGTCCGGGGCAGGTTCCGAGGCCTGTTTCAGGAAGTGCGTGTGACTTCCCGGTGCTGGCATCCTCGTGCTCCTGCCTCCAATTGCAGTGTGCATTGAATTAGCAATACTGAATGCCTTGCCCGGCTAACCTCACAGCATCGGGAATGCGGCCTGTTTCACGTGAAACAGAACGCGCGCCTTCCAAGATGCACTACCGACCATTGCTGCATGACCAGGTGTCGCCGACGGTAGGATCCAGCCGCCAAACGATGGGTGGACATGCTGTCAGGCCTGCCATGGAAGGTAAGCGGCCCCTTTGCACGATCCTGCCAGGAGCGACCGTAGCGGAACGGTACCAGCTAGTTGCATATAGAGGCACGCCAGTAGGCTGATGTCCCAAGCAGCCCACGCGCTCTCAGTCCATGCAGTTCTCCACTTTTAGGCTGCTTGCCAGACGATACGTTTTCGCCCAGGCAGCAAACTCTATGTTTCGGTGCAGACCCTCATTTCGCAACTGACGCCCTTGCCTCCCGAGCCGCCGAGTGTTCATGCTTACCAGTGAGAGAGTACATAGGGCTAATGGACTGACTTGATAAGTATTTGGGGCCATTGCCATTGGCGTGCGTGTGTCCACATGGACCTCCTGGGCGGAATGCGATCCTGCAGCCTTTGTTGAGGTGGAACGCAGAGCGCCGACTGGCAGTGCTGAGCCGAAAGTATCCGGCACACGGAATTGTCGCCGAGGGCCGAACTGGCTCCTTCTGCGTCCGCTCTCCGACGCGGCGCCGTCCGGGCTGGCTTGGCCCTTCCAAGCGACTCATTCGCAAATACGTCCGATCCGCAGCGGCGCATCGGTACCGCGCCCCGTCTTTTGACCAAGAGAACACGTCACTTCCCGTTGTTGTTAGCAGGGCTGCTCGCGCAGCCGTTCTAACAATCCATTTTGTATGCATGGCGCATGAGAATCTGCATGCTAGCGCGCAGCCGGCTCGCCCGTGAGGTTGCTGCCCGCGTGGAAGGGTTGGCATTGCCTAGGCGCTGTCCGCCACTGAGGGCCGGCGAGCCTCTGTTTCACGTGAAACGTCGGACACTCATGGTCCCGTGCTCTTACGTCGCCAGTCCCTGTGAAAGTGGCACGGGGTCTTGCACCGGGGGGGCAACAGGACCGACCTTGGAACGTGGCGCAGTGTTTGGTGTTCAACGTGGCTTCTACATCTGCAGATCCGGGATTGTGCTTGCCGTGGGCGGCGAAGTAGCAGGGCGGGGAAAATCATTCCGCGACCGAGACCAAGTCGCGCCGGCAGTACGACTGAGGCGGTCAGCATGACTGCGTTTCACGTGAAACAAGACTCCTGTCACACAGGAGCGACAAGGGTCGCATTCGCATGTATCAAGGTTGATTGAGGCAGCCTGGACTCCGGAGAATCCTTCAATGGGTGACCATCGACGCGCATCGAAATGTGAGCCCCTGAATCGAACGTTTCACGTGAAACCGCCACCAAGGTGCTGCTGGCTACCGGTGTCTGCGAGCACCTATACAGCCAAATCGAGGACCGCAAAAAAGTGGCCATTACCCGGAGGCGATGACCACTTCTATGCTTCGCGGCGGAAGAGCGAACTAGGACAGGACGTCCGAGAATTCCTTCTCAAAGAACTGCTTCGGCTTTGCACCGATGACCGTGCTCTTCACTTCTCCGCCATGGAACAGGTAGACGGCGGGAATCGAGGTAATGCCGTATTCCGCAGCAATGGAGGGGTTGTCGTCGACGTTCACCTTTACGACATCAACCTTCTCGCTGTATTCCACGGAGATTTCGTCGAGGATCGGACCGAGCTTACGGCAGGGGCCGCACCATTCAGCCCAGAAATCGACAATTACCGGCTTTTCAGAGGACAGGACGTCCGTTCCAAAACTTGCGTCGGTTACGTCTTTTGCGTTGCTCATTGCGTTCTCTTTCTCCTCGGTTCGTATTTGCAGACTTATGCAGGCAGGTTGGCCAGGTAGTGTTCCACGTCGATGGCCGCCACACATCCCGAGCCGGAAGCCGTAATGGCCTGGCGGTAGGTGGGGTCGATGACGTCTCCGGCAGCAAAAACGCCGGGAATGCTGGTTTTGGAGCTCCGGCCCTGTACGGCGATGGTTCCTTCGGGCGTCAGGTCGAGGACGTCCTTGATCAGATCAGTTCGGGGATCGTTGCCAATGGCGACGAACACCCCGGTGACAGCAAGATGCGATTCCGTACCATCAAGGGCGTTCTTCAACTTGAGGCCGGTGACTTTGTCTTCACCGAGCACATCTTCCACGGTGCTGTTCCAGATAAAATTGATCTTCTCGTGGGCCAGCGCGCGGTCTGCCATGATCTTGGATGCCTTAAGTGAGTCACGGCGGTGCACTACCGTGACTGATTTGGCGAACTTGGTGAGGAACAGGGCCTCCTCCATCGCGGAGTCACCCCCACCAATCACGGCAATATCTTGATCTTTGAAAAAGAAACCATCGCAGGTTGCACACCAGCTCACGCCATGGCCGGAAAGCCGCTTCTCGTTGGGCAGCCCCAACTCGCGGTAGGCGGACCCGGTGGAAAGGATGACTGCCTTCGCCTGAAAGGTCTCCCCCGTTGCAATGGTCACCGTCTTAACTGGGCCTTGAAGATCGAGCGCTGTTACATCCTCAAACTGGATTTCAGTGCCGAAACGTGCGGCCTGCTTCTCGAAGTTCTCCATGAGGTCCGGACCCATGATGCCGTCGGGGAAACCCGGGTAGTTCTCGACGTCGGTGGTGTTCATCAGTTCACCGCCCGCGGTCACGGATCCTGCCAGCAGCAGCGGCTTCAGGTTGGCGCGGGCCGTGTAGACGGCGGCTGTGTAGCCAGCCGGTCCGGAGCCGACAATGATGACATCACGCACTTCGGACGCGGTGTTTTCTGCGATGGTCACTGAACGGTGAACCTCTTCCTTACTTGACGCGCCTCGGTGGAGGCCGGCCACATGGCACAACTGCTACTGGATGCTGAATATTCCGGCGCTGGAAATGGGATGACAGCCGGCGAACGGCAAAGTACAGCCCCTCCAGGCGTTCTTTCCAGATTACCGTCCCCCCAGAGCGCGGGACGACAGGATGCCACGCCGCCGGGCCCAAGATGACGCGATGCGACACCTCGGCCGGGCACCACCGGCAGTGTGGACAAAAGGAACGGCCCTCCCCCGAAGGAAAGGGCCGTTACCTGAAGACTACCGGACGCTCATGGAGCCGCTACTGGATCTTGATCTCCGCCAGGCGGATACCGTACCCATAACGGGTCTTTGGCGCCGCCAGCTTGGGAACGGAGTTAATCGACACGATGACGTACTGTGCCTGGGCAGGTTCTGCCAGCGGCATGTTGAGGTCAGTCGACGTGAAGCTGCTGGTTCCTACAGCCTTTGCCCCGTCCAGGGATGGGCGGTCATTGGTGTAGACGGTGATGTTTCCGCCGGAGCCACCCAGCTGGGACAGGGTGATGGAGGATACGGTAGCGGGCTTCTCGAGTTTGACCACGAGCGGCACACCCTGGGGTGCAAGGCCGCCCCAGTTTTCGGTGGCGAATTCCATGTCTGACCAGTAGCTGGCGGCATTCCCGTCGTAGGCCTTCATCAGGTCGCCGTCGAAGGTCGCGGCAAAGTCGAAATTGCCCTGGCGCGAAACACTTTCGATTGCGGGCGGTTCGGCAGGTGGAGCAGAGTTGGGTGCCTGGGTTGCCGCGGCTGATGCTTCAGGAGCACTGGTGGTGGCCACGGGTGCGGGGTTGTTTGCCTGCGGCTGGGAGAAGAGGCTGCCCAGGCCGGTCAGCGCCCAAACGAGGCCGGCAATGAGGACTACGGCAAGCAGCCCGCCCACAAGCCAACGCATGGATCGGGGTTCCCGGTCGGGCTCGTCCCGGTCACCGTCGTAATCCCCCGGGTCCGCGAAGGAGACGCCTGCAGCCGCAGGCGCTGCAGCGCGGGCGAACATGGCCGGCTTTTTGTTGACCGGCTGGGGTTCATCTTCCGGCTCTGAGTCATCGTGGTATTGCCCCTGCTGGTCCGCCTGGGCGTAATCGTCGTCGGACCAGAGCGACACCTTGGGCTTGCCGGTACCGGCATCCGTGGCATCCTTGCCCGGGCCTGTGGTGGGAGTTGGAGCCGAACCGCTGGATGCTGCCTGCACCGGCTGGGCGGCGGTGGCATCCGGATCCGCGTGGCCCGCTGCTGCTTTGCCGGCAGCGGACCCTGCGACCGCAGCTGCCCCGCCCGCAGCAGCCCCGCCCATAACCGAAGCTCCGCTTCGGCCGCTTCCGGGTGCAGCGGCGGGACGTGCGGGAGGCTTGGGCGGCACAACAGGTGCGGTCCGGTAGGGGTCCACCTGGCTCTGGTGCCTGTCGCCGTAGTTGATGTACCCGGCGTCGACGTGGTCTTCCTCGTCATAGGGCTCAGGCTCGCGCGAGCGGGGCTGGCCGAAGATCTCGCTGCCCAGCGTGTCCGTGAAGAAGGGCTCCACGTAGGGCGGGTTCGAGGCGACAACGAGGTCCAGCAGGTCCGCCGCTGATGTGTGGTTGGTAATAAGGTATGTGGCGGCATCACTCACGCCGAGGTCCAGCACCTGGACGGTGCCCGGCCGTTCACCCGTTGCCACCTCGCGGGCGCTCTGCGCAACCTGCTCCGTGTTCTGCGGACCGGCAACCAGGATGCTGACCGGCCGGTTCAGGACCTGGTCCACACCGTCCAGCACCAGATCGTGGTCGTGGGAGGCCAATACAGTGGCTGTGACCTTGTAGCGGCCGCCCAGTACTGATCCGACATCGATCGGGTTGGACACGTGTTCCTCCTAGACTGTCCGGGGTCGCCGGCATAGATGATGCAACCCCCGTTCAGGGACCGCCGAGTGGCTTGCCCCCGAATGCAACTCCCCCTGTACCTTTCCGATCCTAGCGGATTGCGTCCGGCACGCCGTGGACAACGGCCTTCGGGAGCGGCCGGAAACTCACTTTTTACGCCGCCGCCGCTGCTTGAAGTAGGGGTTCTCGCCGGCCTTCCCCTGGAAGGTGCGGCGCCCGGGCAGCGGGATCTGCTCGCGGAGCAGCCCTCCCCGTGCGGTGCCGGGCTGGTCCTCGCCGGGTAGGTACCCGTCGTCGGACTTATCCTGGCCGCCGCCGTAACGGCCGCCGTCGTAAGATCCCGCGTCGCCGGTCGTCCGCTCCGGCTTCGGTCCTGCCCGGAAGGAGACCGCATCAAATTCGCCCGAAATCCTCGGGATTAGGCCGGTGTCCACGGACGTGGTGGCGCGCTCGGGGCGGTGCACGGCTGCCTCGGCGGACGCGCCTTCCACGGACGGGGTCCCCTCCGGAGCGGACGACGGCGGGGCCCCGCCTTCCGCGGCAGGTGCAGCGGGGGTGCCGCGGCCCAGACGGCCCAGCAGCGGGCGGAGCAGGTCGCGCAGCTCCGCAACCCGGAACAGCTTGAGCAGGAAGAAGTAGGCCACCAGCATGACGGGGCCCACCACCACCACCGTGATCAGTGCGGTCAGGCGGTTTTGCCAGGCGAAGCCATCGGGACTGTAGCTGCCCATGAGCCAGAGTGCCCCGGCGCCGGCGATCGCCGAGCCCAGCGCCGCGTAACCCATCCGGATGTACGAATTGGCAATCCGTGGCCCGTCCAAATGGCCCAAAAGCCGGCGCAGGAAGTAGGCGCTGATGACCACGGAGAGGATGTTTCCCACCATATAAAGGATGGCGATGGCATAGATGATCTGGTTCACCGGCAGGAACTGGATGGCGAACGCGCCCGCCACATAGACCACCGCCAGCAGCAGCTGGATGTAGAACGGGGTCCGGGCGTCCTCGTTGGCGTAAAACACGCGCGACATCATGAAGTTGGCGCTCATGAACGGCGTGCTGAGGGCAAGGATAGTGAGCGTCTGGGCCAGCATCACGCCGTCTTGCCGGGAGCCGCCGGAGAAGAACATGCCCAGCGGGCCGGCCAGTGCGAACAGTGCCAGGGCCCCGAAGACGGTGGCCACGGCCATGGTCCGCAGTCCGTGCGAGAGGGCGTCGCGCAGCTCGTCCCGGTTGCCGTCCTGCGATGCCCGGGTCATCCGGTTGAACAGCACGGTGGCGAGGGACAAGGCGATGATGGAGTGCGGCAGCAGGTATAGCTGGCTGGCCACCTCGAGGACGGCGTTGCCGGGCAGCAGTTCCGCGGCGGGGTCGCCGGCCTGCTGCAGCCGGAGCCGCTCCGCGCCCGGGATGGTGGCGATGCGCATGACGTACAGGAAAGCGAGCTGTCCGACGGCGGCCGTCAGCAGCGTCCAAACGCTCAGCTTGGCTGCCTGGCCCAGTCCCACGCCGCGCCAGCCGAATCGCGGCCGCAGGCCCAGCCGCAGCCGGAAGACGGGAATCAGCAGGATGGCGGTCTGGGAGACGACGCCGATGGTTGAGAAGCCCGCCACGAAGAAGGTCTGCGTGTCCCCCCAGTTGGCCAGGGTGTGGGGACTGAACTCATTGGTGCCGAAGATCCAGATAAACATCCCCAGGCCGGCGATGGCCACGATGTTGTTGAGGATGGGCGCCCACATGGCAGGCCCGAACGCGCCATTGGCGTTGAGGACCTGGGTGAGGAGGGCATAGAGGCCATAGAAGAAGATCTGCGGCAGGCACCAGAAAGCGAAGGTGACCGCCAGTGCCTTTTGCTGCGGTGAATAGCCCTGGGTGGTCAGGTCGATGACCCACGGGGCGGCCAGCGTGACCATGGCCGTCAGGCCCAGCAGGAGCAGGACAGCCAGCGTCAGCAGCCGGCTGATGTAGTCGGCTCCCCTGTCCGGCGCCTTGCTGGCCTTGATGATCTGCGGTACCAGGACGGCGTTGAACACGCCACCGGCCACCAGCAGGAAGATCAGGTTGGGCAGGTTGTTGGCATTGATGAACGTGTCATTGACCGTTGAGCCAAGCCCCAGGGCCGTCCCGAGCATCCAGGTCTTGCCGAATCCCAGGAAACGCGAAACCAGTGTCCCGGCCGCCATGATGGCGCTGGAGCGGGTTTCGCTGGCACCCGCCGCAACCTGCGGGGTATCCGGCCCGGCAAGGTCCGGCCCGCCCGCTTCCGGGGGCACGCCTTCGGGAACCGCATCGCCCGGGCGGCCGCCGTTATCGGAAGGAGAGTTGGTAGCTGACATCGAGTTCATCGTCTCACCCGCGGGGGCTTATTGCCGCAACGCCCGGACGCCAGCGCGGCAGGCACATTGCCTGACGGCGACACGGGCCCTCCTAAAGGTGTCCGGGCAGGACCTCACGGGCGAGATCGGCGATGCGCCGCTCGTTGGGAAAGGAGAGTTTCCGGGCCAGTTCCTGGATGGGCACCCATGCCACGTCCACGGCTTCCTGGTCGGGATCGTTTTCGATGGTGAGTTCGCCGCCCGTGGCGCGCAGGAGGTAGTGGTGCACGGTCTTGTGGACGCGGTGGCCGCTGACGGTGAACCAGTAGTCGATGCTTCCCAGGGGGGCCAGGATGCTGCCCTCAATGCCGGTCTCTTCGGCGATCTCCCGGACCGCCGCCTCTTCATTGTTTTCCTTGCCCTCCGGATGGCCCTTGGGCAGGCACCACTCGAGGCGTCCGCCCCTGTTAAGGCGGGCGATGATCGCAACCCTCAACTCGGCGTCGGACGTATCCACCACCACACCGCCGGCCGAAACTTCCTCCACCGTGGGCAGCGAGGCCGGGGCCGAATGCTGGGCAGGGGCAACGTGCGCACCGATCGCCGACGGCAACGGTGCGTTTGTCCTCCTGCCTGGAGCGCTCGGTACTGGATGGGCCATGGAGTCCACTCTAACGACTGTTGCCCGTTCGTGATGACCGGAACATGACAACAACATGGACGGCATATGACGCAGTTTCCTGCCAGCAGGTGGAATCCTTCGGATCTTGACAGTATTTTGGCCTGCCGGGCCGCCGGTTTCTGCCAAGCTTAAGTAACTATGGCGCACGCACATCACAAGACTGAATCCCACACCGTCGACTTCAAGGTGGACCCGGTGGTCCTGGAGCTGGGCCAGCGCTTTGTGGACGCCGGGCATGAACTGTCGCTGGTGGGCGGCCCGGTGCGGGACCTGTTCCTGGGGCGGAAATCCCCCGACCTTGATTTCACCACGGACGCCACTCCGGACCAGACGGTTGCCCTGATCAAGAAGTGGGCGGACAACTTCTGGGACATCGGCCGCGCCTTCGGAACCATCGGCATGCGCAAGGACGGGTTCCAGATCGAAATCACCACCTACCGGGCCGAAGCCTACGATCCGCAGTCCCGCAAGCCCGTGGTGGCGTTCGGGTCGTCGCTGACCGATGACCTGCTCCGCCGGGATTTCACCATTAACGCCATGGCGCTGAAACTGCCCTCCATGGAGCTGGTGGATCCGTTCGGGGGCGTCCGGGACCTGCACGCGTCGGTTCTTGCCACCCCCGGTGCGCCCGAGCTGTCCTTTTCCGACGACCCGCTGCGGATGATGCGGGCCGCCAGGTTCGCCGCGCAGCTGGGCGTGGCGGTGCACGACGAGGTCCGCGAGGCCCTGACCCGGATGGCCGAGCGCATCACCATCATTTCGGCGGAACGGGTCCGCGACGAGCTGGTCAAGCTCATCTGCGGCTCCCGCCCCCGCGTGGGGGTGGACCTGCTGGTGGACACCGGCCTGGCCGAGTACGTGCTCCCGGAAGTCTCGGCCCTGCGCCTTGAATCCGACGAGCACCACCGGCACAAGGACGTCTACCAGCACTCCCTCCAGGTGCTGGAGCAGGCGGCCGAGCTGGAAACCGATGGGGACGGCCCTGTCCCCGGCCCTGACTTTGTGCTGCGCTTCGCCGCATTGATGCACGACGTCGGCAAGCCGGCTACGCGGCGCTTCGAACCGGGCGGCGCGGTCAGCTTCCGCCATCACGACATGGTGGGTGCCAAGCTCACCGCCAAGCGCATGAAGACCCTCCGGTTCGACAAGGACACCACCAAGGCCGTTGCCCGGCTGGTGGAGCTGCACATGCGCTTCTACGGCTACGGTGACGCCGGCTGGACCGATTCAGCCGTCCGCCGGTATGTCACCGACGCCGGACCGCTGCTGGAGCGCCTGCACCGGCTGACGCGGTCCGACGTCACTACCCGGAACCAGCGCAAGGCCGAGCGGCTCGCCTTCGCCTATGACGACCTCGAAGCACGCATTGTTGCCCTGAAGGAACAGGAATCCCTGGATGCCGTGCGGCCGGACCTCGACGGGGCCCGGATCATGGCGGTGCTCGGCCTCAAGCCCGGGCCCGTCGTTGGCAGGGCCTACAAGTTCCTCCTTAACGAGCGGATGGAACACGGACCCCTTCCAACAGAGGAAGCGGAGGCCCGGTTGCTGCGCTGGTGGGCCCGGCAGCCCGAATCGGCACCTGCTGCAGCGGATCCCGCAGGGTCTCCCGCCGTCGTCGAACCTTCCCCCTCTGAGGAGACCAAGTGACTAATCCCGCCCTTGCCCCCCGCCCCCAGCTCTGGATCCTGCGCCACGGCGAGACCGAATGGTCCAAAAGCGGCCAGTACACCGGACTGACGGACCTCCCGCTCACGGTCGAAGGCGAACAGCAGGCCGTAGAGGCCCGGAAGGTGCTCGACGCCGTGGACTTCGACCTGGTGCTCACCTCGCCCCTGCGGCGGGCCCGGCGCACTGCCGAACTTGCGGGCTTCCCGGATGCGCAGCACGAACCGCTGGCTGTGGAATGGAACTACGGCGACTACGAGGGCATCAGCTCCGACCTGATCCGCAAGGACAATCCCGACTACCTCATCTGGACGCACGGCGTTCCCAACGGCGAGACGCTCGACGAGGTGGCGGCAAGGGCAGACAAGATCATTGGCCGGATCCTGGAATCGGGGATGGACAACGTGCTCATTGTGGCGCACGGACACTTTTCCCGGATCCTGACCGCCCGCTGGCTCGAATTGCCGCCCACCGAGGGCCGGCATTTCATTCTTGGAACGGCGAAAGTCTGCACCCTTGGCTGGGACAAGAAGACTCCGGCAATTGTGCGCTGGGGCCTCTAGCATTCCCCTTTTCGAATTTCTTCTGCCGGTTTTCCGGAATTAGGTAGTCAACTGCGGATTAGTGGTGTACTTTTATTCCTGTTCCCAAGGCAATTAGCCCGGGGTCAGCGCCCCGGCTGCACGCTTTCATTGCGGCCAACAGGAGAAAAGGAGGTTGGGAGAAATGATGACTTTGACTGGCGGACGGAAGACCACCATCAATGCCGCCCCGGCCTCGGCGCATAATGCGCACCTGTCCTGGGGCTTTCCAGGCTGCTAGCAGCTAGCCGTTCCGCGGCCTGCTGATTTCCGACGGCGGCGAAGCCGGCGGGGATAAGCAGCGGCATCCGCGGCTCCCGCTTGCTCCGTGGCTTTCGGTATCCCGCCTTCTGCCCCCGCAGCCCTTGCCTGCCAGGACCCACTGTGGGCCTGCGCCCTGCCCGCGGTGCGCAGCCTGTCCGGCACTTTTCTGACGCGCGGAAATCCCTAATTACTTTCCTGGTGTTTCCGGCATCAATTGTTGCCGCAATTTCCTCATAATCACCGGTCAATCTGCTGCGCCCTTTTTCGGGCTGCCTTTTGGCCGGCATACCTGTAATAGGAGGTGAGAACCATGGTCCGGAAAATCCGGAAACTCCTGTCCGCTGTACGGCGGCCCGCCAGGAAGCAGTTCAACAGGAACCTGCTGGAACAGCAGCGGGAAGACGTCTTCGTCCTGATGCACCAGCAAATGGCCGGCCTCCGCTGAGGCTTGCTGGCGGGCCTTCGGTTCTCAGGAGCAGGCGAAGGAGATGAGGACCAGGCGCTGGAAGGGCTGGCTGCGGGTTTCCCTGCATTCTGCGGCAGCGAAGGCGGAAAGATCATGGGAAGTGCCTTCACCCAGCCCGACGAACAAGACGTTCCCGCGGCCTTTCAGTTCGGCGGCTGTGACGGGAGCATCCACACCCCAGAGGGTCCCCGACTCTGCCGGATTTTCCTCAAGGGACAGGTCCTCCATGCTCTCAAACCCGTCCGGATAGGCGAGGACCATGTCCCGGAGGTAGGGCTCGTCGAACACCAGGGCGGCGGGTTGCGGTTCCTGCTGGTCCAGCAGGGCAGCGATCCGCCGCTCGGTGTCCGCGGGTTCGTTGACCAGGCTCTTGACCGTGAGTTGCGGGACCAGGCTGCACCCAACCACCGTGGCCACCGCAAGGGGCCTCAGCCACCTTCGGGCAGCCGGAAGGCGCGTGATACCCAGTCCCACCAGCAGGGCAAAGGCCGGCGCTGTGAACGTCAGGTACCGTGCAACGTAGACGGGCTGGGCTATGACGCTGACCAGCAGGAGCCCCGCGACGGGCACGCCCACGCCGGCCAGGCCCAGCCAAACCAGCGGACGAAGTGCTGCGTCTCCGCGCGCCCTCCACAGGCCCCATGCCACCAGCGCAACCTCCACCACACCCAGCAGCACCACGAATGCCAGGATCCACGTGGGAGGCATGTTGCCGGTGGGCCGGTCATCGCCGTAGAAGTACTGCTTAACTGCGGCGGTCATCAGGTTTTGGGCCAGGGAGCGGTTCTGGATCCAGTCCACCTGGGTCTTCTGCCCCAGGGCATAGGCGAGGAACGGCAGCACGCAGATGCCCGCCGCCGATGCAGCCACCAACGTGGCCACCATGCGCCGCCGCAGGATGATGGCGGCTGCCGTGTGGGCAGCGACGGCAAGGGCAAAGAACATGAACATCCAGACACCCACCACCGCGGTGAGGGCGTACAGAGCCCAGTCAAGAACCCGGTTGGACTTCCAGGCCCGGAGCAGCAGCAGGGTGAGGGCGACGGCGATCAGGGCGGTGAAGGCTGACTGGCGCGCCTCCGTTCCCGCCCAGACCATGCGCGGAAGGACTGCCAGGACCAGGCCGGCCGCGAACCCCACCGCTTCCGATCCCAGCTTCCGTCCAATGACTGCCGTTCCAGCACAGGCAAGACCCACTGCCATAGCCGATGGCAGCCTCATGGACACCTCGGAGAAACCGAAGACGGACGTCCAGAAATGCATGATCAGGTAATAGAGGCCATGGACGGCATCCACGGACTGCAGCAGCAGCATCAGGTCGCCGGGAGACCGTCCGGCGGCAGAAATGGTGGCGATCTCGTCATCCCAAAAGGACGGGATCCACGAGCCCAGGAACGCAGCACAGAATCCCAGCAGCCCAATAAAGGCCGGCATCCGCCACATTGGGATGGGGCCATCTGGTGCAGAGCCGAGCCCGGACCCCTGCCAGGCTGTTTGGCCGCGGACCCTCTGGCTTTCCACCTGTTACCTCCTGGAGACTGCCGGTTGAACCGAAGTCATGTCTTGCATGTCATAAGGACGGCTGACGGGACGAAGCTTCGCGGCACAGCGTACGGCCTTTCCCGGCACCCCTTGCGACGATACAGGCCCGCAGGAATTGGGACATCATCCTTGAGGCATCCCGGTAAGCTCGATTGCATGGAGGAAAGCCAGCCTGCGGGGAGCCGGGCACGGTCCCGGCTGGTGGTTCCCAGCCGCAGCGATGTCCTGTTGCGGAACTTCACAGAGGTAGCCGGTGGACCCATGGGGCGCAGGGCGGAGCCGGGCGTGATTTCCCCGGCTCCTTTCACCGTGGAGCGGGTCCTGGTGCTCCTGGCCGTTCTCGCGGCCTTGATCGGCGTCCTGCTCAAGGGATACTGCCGCGCCAACGGCTGGGAGCCGCCCACCCAGTTCTACGCCACTTGCTATTCGGACTTCCCGGAACTGTTCCGGAGCCGCGGCCTGGCAGACGGCGCCTTTCCCATCCTGGGCAGCCAGTTCGAGTATCCGGTACTGATAGCCCTTGTTGCAGGGCTTGCCGCCTGGCTGGTGCCGGGCACGGGTGCCTCCGAAGGACGCATCCTGGCGTATTTCGACGTCAACGCAGCACTACTGGCCGCGGCGGCTGTGGTCACGGTCCTGGCAACAGCGAGGACGTCGGCCCGCCGGCCCTGGGATGCCGCGATGGTGGCCCTGGCGCCGGGGATCATCCTCGCAGGAACCGTGAACTGGGACCTGTGGACGGTGTGCCTGGTGGCGGTGGGGATGTATTTTTTCGCGTCTCAGCGGCTGGTGCCCGCCGGCATCCTGCTCGGACTCGCCACCGCCACCAACCTCTATCCCCTGCTGGTCCTGGTTGCCATCCTGCTGCTGAGCCTGCGGACAAACCGGTTCCGTCCCCTGCTGGTGACAGGCGCGGCCGCAGCTGTGACCTGGACAGCGGTCAACCTGCCGTTCGCGGCGGCCAACTTCAGCGGCTGGGCCTACTATTTCCAGTTCACCGCTGACCGCGATGCGGGGTACGGGTCGCCATGGTTTGCCTACAATCTGCTGGCCGGCAGGCTCCGCTGGCCGGGTCTAAGTCCGGTGGCGGTCGACCTGCTCGCACCGGCATTCCTTGTGCTGCTTTGTGCCGGGATTGCCTATGTGGCGCTGGCGGCACCCCGCCGTCCCCGCCTTGCCCAGCTGGCCTTCCTCCTGGTGGCGGCCTTCATCCTCACCAACAAGGCCTACTCCCCGCAATACGTGGTGTGGCTGATCCCGCTCCTTGCCCTTGCCCGGCCACGCTGGCGGGACTTCCTGGTGTGGCAGGGCATCGAAGGCCTCCACTGGGCCGCGGTGTGGATGTACCTTGGTCAGGTGACCAGCGCAGGCTCCTCCCAGCACAACCTGGACATGCCGTATTACGTTCTGGCGGTGGCCGCCCACCTGGTGGCCGTGGCGTATCTGATGGCGAGGGTCACCTGGGATATCTACGACCCCACCTATGACCCCATCCGGCGCCACCATCTTGATGACCCGCATGGCGGGCCGTTCTCCGGTGCTCCGGACCGCTTCAGCTTCAGCCTGCGCCGCGCCGAACATCCTGTTCTTCCCGGAAAGGACTCCACGCATGCCTGACGTAGTAGTAGTGGGCGCCGGCCCCAACGGCCTGGCCGCGGCAGCTGTCATGGCCCGTGCCGGTCTGTCCGTGGAAGTCTTCGAGGCCGCTTCCTCCATTGGCGGCGGGACGCGGACCTCCGAACTGATGCAGCCCGGACACTTCCATGATGTGTGCTCGGCAGTGCATCCCATGGCGCTGGCCTCCCCGTTCTTCCGTGCTTTTGAGCTGGCACGCCGGGTGAAGCTGGTCAGCCCGGACATTTCCTATGGTTCCCCGCTGGATGGTGGACGCGCAGCCCTCGCATACCGGTCACTGGACCGGACAGCAGCGGAGCTCGGCAGGGACGGTGCAGCGTACCGCCGGCTGATGGCGCCCTTGGTCAGGAACATCGACGGCGTCATGGACTTCACGCAAAACCAGCTGTACCGGATTCCCGGGGACCCCTTCACGGCGGCGATGTTTGGCCTGCGCACCCTGGAACAGGGGACACGGGCATGGAACGCGAGGTTCCGTGAGGAGTACGCACCTGCCCTCCTCAGCGGTGTGACCTCTCATGCCATAACGCATCAGCCATCCCTGGCCGGGGCCGGGGCGGGGCTCATGCTCAGCGCCCTGGGGCATGCCCAGGGATGGCCCATCCCGATCGGCGGTTCAGCCGCCATTTCGACGGCACTTGCGGAGGACCTCACCGCCCACGGGGGTGTCATCCGCACGGGCACACCAGTGGACAGGCTGGTTGACCTGCCTGAGGCACGCGCCGTCCTGCTGAATGTGTCGCCGCGGGGCCTGCTGGAGATGGCCGGGGATTCCCTGCCGGGCCGCTACCGCTCCTCCCTGGAGTCATTCCGCTACGGCAACGGTTCCTGCAAGGTCGACTTCATCCTGTCCGGACCCGTTCCCTGGCAGGCCCCTGAGCTGGCGGACGCCGGCACCGTGCACCTGGGCGGCACGCGGGAGGAGCTTGCGCAGTCTGAAAACGACGTCGACGCGGGCCGGCATCCGGAGAGACCCTATGTCCTGGTGGCCCAGCCGTCCCGGTTCGACCCGGGCAGGGCGCCGTCGGGACGCCACACACTGTGGACCTACTGCCATGTCCCCGCTAATTCAACGAGGGACATGACGGAAACGGTCACCGCCCAGCTGGAGCGCTTTGCACCCGGGTTCCGCGACCTCGTGGTGCAGTCGAATGCAGTTACCGCTGCCGGGCTGGCCGAGTACAACCGCAACTACATTGGCGGCGACTTCAGCGTGGGAGCGATGGACCTGCGGGGCCTGTTGCGGCGGCCGGTCGTGTCACGCGTCCCGTGGCGCACTCCCCTGCCCGGTGTCTACCTGTGTTCATCCGCAACACCGCCAGGCCCGGGGGTCACGGGAATGCCTGGCCTGCATTCGGCAACACATGCCTTGCGGGACATATTCGGTCTGCCGGTCCCCGCGCTGGGGCTGAACATAGGCGGCGGAAGCTAAGCATCCGCCGCTGACGTAGTGCAGGCCAAACCGGCGGCAAAAGCAGGGGATAATGGCGCGATGGGGAAAAATTCGAGATTTTCTATTGCTGTTGCCGCGCTCATCCTGGGAACGTCGCTCGTTGCCTGCGATGACGGCCGCAGTGGAGCGGAAGCCGCAGCTGCTGAGCTCGCCATCGCCGTTTCCGGCCTGGACATCAGCTCCGTGGCCTTTGACGGCAAGGACGCTGCTGCCGCCAACGAGCAGCTCAAGTCCGTCTTCGCGGCCCTCGATCCCCAAAAGCCTTCTGTGGCAGCCGGTGAGCTCACCCTCGACGGGGACAACGCCTCCGCGCCGCTGAACTACACCTGGACCTTCGGCGGAGCGGAATGGAAATACTCCGTCTCAGCCAAGTTCAGGAAGTCCGGCGATAAGTGGCTGACGGTATGGGACCCCGCCACGCTGGTGCCCGGCCTGGCTGATTCAGAGGTCCTGAGCAAGGGTGCCCAGTCGCCGCCCCGCGCCGATATCCTCGGTGCCGGGGACGTCCCCCTGGTCACCTATCGCCCCGTGGTCAACGTCGGCATCGACAAGCCCCAGCTCGGTTCCGCCGATCCTGCTGACTCGGCCGGCAAGCTCGCCGCGCTGGTGGGCGTCGATACCGCGGCGTATACGGAGCAGGTCAAGGCCTCCGGCGCCGAAGCCTTCGTTCCGGCGATCACGCTGCGGGAAGAAGGCCGCACCATCACCAACGAGCAGATCGCCGCCATTCCAGGCGCCCGCGCCATTCCGGCCATGATGCCCTTGGCACCCACCCGGAATTTTGCCCGCGCCGTACTCGGCTCCGTGGGCGAGGCCACGGCCGAGCAGATCGAAGCATCCGAAGGGGCCCTGGCTGCCGGCGACCTGACCGGCATCAGCGGGCTCCAGCAGCAGTACGACGAACAGCTTCGCGGGTCTGACGCCGTCGTCATCCGTGCCCAGCGCGCCGACCTGACCCGTGAACAGATCCAGTCCTCGGCAACCGACCCCCGCCGGGTGCTGTTCGAGGTGGAGCCGAAACCCGGTACAGCGCTGAAGACCACGCTGGATCCCCGGCTGCAAACGCTTGCCGAAGACACCCTGGCGGAGGTGGGTCCTGCCTCCGCCATCGTCGCCCTCCGGCCCTCGACAGGTGCCGTGCTGGCTGTCTCATCCGGTCCGGGAAGCAACGGCTACAACACTGCCATGCTGGGCCAGTATGCCCCGGGGTCGATCTTCAAAATGGTTGATTCCCTGGCGATGTTCCGTAACGGCCTCACGCCCGAATCCAAGGTTGAGTGCACTCCCACGCTCACGGTGGATGGCCGGACATTCAAGAATGCGGAGGGGTATCCGGAAGGTTCCCTGGGCTCGGTTACCCTACGGGACGCGTTTGCCCACTCCTGCAATACAGCGTTCATTGCCGCCCGGGACAAAGTCTCGCAGGGCCAGCTCGAGTCTGCCGCCATGGCCATGGGACTGGCCGTGGAGGCGCCCACCCTTGGAGCGGAGGCCTTCCTGGGCTCTGTCCCCGGCGAGGCTTCGGGCACCGAACATGCCGCTTCCATGATCGGCCAGGGCAAGATCCTGCTGTCACCCCTGGCTGCCGCCATGATGGCGGGATCCGTGGCGAAGGGCGCGCCCGTTGCGCCACAGCTCGTTTTGAATCCCGACGGCGGCGAAGCGCCTGCCGGGACCACCAGCGGATCCACTGCTCCCGCCGCGCAGCCCTCGGCCACGGCAACTGCTGAAGCTCCTTCACCAGCTTCCGGGCAGCCGATCAACGCGGAGGAGGCGGCTTCCCTGGCGGACATGATGCGTGCCGTCGTCACCAGCGGCCATGCCGGTTTCCTGTCCTCGGTTCCGGGAGCTCCGGTTGGCGCCAAGACCGGTACCGCTGAATTCGGCAACGAAGTACCGCCGAAGACCCACGCATGGATCGTGGCTGTGCACGGCGACCTTGCCGTGGCCGTCTTCGTGGAGGACGGCGGGCTGGGGGCAACCACTTCCGGCCCGCTGCTCAAGGAATTCCTGACCGCCGCCGGCTAGAGTTTCTGTCCAGATATGGCGACTTCCAAGCCCGTCAAGCCGCCATATCTGGACAAAAACTCCTGGGGTGGGGCGTGGGAAGATGGACTGCGTGGCCCATATTGACGTTTCCGGTATCGATTACTTCCTCTCCGACGGCACGCAGCTGCTGAATGGGGTTACCTTCAAGGTTCCGGACGGCACCAAGACTGCGCTGATCGGACCCAACGGGACGGGCAAGACGACGCTGTTCCGGATCATCGCCGGAGACCTCACCCCGGATGAGGGCGTCATCGGTCGGTCCGGAAGCATGGGCATCATGCGCCAGTTCGTGGGCCAGGTCAGGGACGAATCCACCGTGCGGGACCTGCTGGTTTCCGCTGCCCCGCCGGCGCTGGCTGCCGCCGCCCGCGAGGTGGACGAGGCGGAACTGGCCATGATGGAGTACGACGACGAGCCCACCCAGATGCGGTACGCCCAGGCCATCGTCGATTGGGGAGACGCCGGCGGATATGACGTGGAGACCGTCTGGGATGAGGTTTGCATGGCCGCGCTGGGACTCCCCTACGACCGTGCCCAGCACCGCCCGGCGTCGAGCCTTTCGGGCGGTGAGCAAAAGCGGCTTGTCCTCGAGGCGCTGTTCGCCGGACCCGATGAGCTGCTGCTGCTGGACGAACCTGACAACTACCTCGATGTGCCCGGCAAACGCTGGCTCGAGGAGAGGCTCAACGAATCCAGGAAGACTGTCTTCTTCATCAGCCATGATCGTGAGCTGCTGAACAATGCCGCGGGACGCATCGTAACGCTGGAGCCCGGCATCAACGGGGCTGCAGCGTGGATCCACGGCGGTGGATTCGGTTCCTACGTGGAAGCGCGCGCAGACCGGAACGCCCGCTTCGAGGAACTCCGCAAACGCTGGGACGAGGAGCACATCAAGCTCAAGGAACTCGTCAACATGTACAAAAACAAGGCAGCCTTCCGCTCCGACATGGCCAACCGCTACCACGCAGCACAGACCCGGCTGGCCAAGTTCCTCGAGGCCGGGCCGCCGGAGGCACTGCCCATCGAGCAGAACGTGCAGATGCGGCTCAAGGGCGGCCGTACGGCCAAGCGCGCCATTGTTGCGGAGCGGCTGGAACTGACCGGCCTGATGAAGCCGTTCTCCACGGAGGTCTGGTTCGGTGACCGGGTGGGCGTCCTGGGCTCCAACGGGTCCGGCAAGTCGCACTTCCTGCGGCTGCTGGCCACCGGCGGCACCGACCCTGAGCGGGAGCACCTGCCCGTATCCGATGTGGACATAGCTGAGGTGCCGCACGAAGGGACCGTCAAACTGGGGGCCCGCATCCGCCCCGGCTTCTTCGCGCAAACCCACGTGCGGCCCGACCTTCTGGGCAAGACACTGCTGGACATCCTGCACCGGGGGGACGAGCATCGCTCGGGGCTGGGCCGTGAAGCCGCAGCCGGCGCTTTGGACGGCTACGGTCTGGCCGGACAGTCGGAGCAGAAGTACGAGTCCCTGTCGGGCGGGCAGCAGGCACGGTTCCAGATCCTGCTGCTCCAGCTCAGCGGTGCCACCCTGCTGCTGCTCGACGAGCCCACGGACAACCTTGACCTGCACTCGGCCGAAGCACTGGAACGGGCTATCGACCACTTCGAAGGGACCGTCTTGGCGGTGACCCACGACCGCTGGTTCGCGCGGACCTTTGACCGGTTCCTCGTGTTCGGCTCTGACGGCAAAGTGTACGAATCGGCGGAGCCCGTCTGGGACGAGAAGCGGGTCGAACGCGCCCGCTGATCGACCGGGATGATCACCCTAGTGATCACTTGCTCAAGAGTTGTTATCATTTGAGCATGAAGACAGATGACCGGCACCGCGCTATCGCAGACCTGCTGCGCGAGCGGGCAGAAGTCAGCGTCGAGGAGCTCACCCTGGCCTGCAAGGCATCAGGAGCAACCATCCGCCGCGACCTCGAGGTGTTGGCAGCCAACGGGGTGCTCCGGCGGGTGCATGGTGGGGCCCGCAGCCTGCTGGGCCCCGGCGACAACCCCGGTTACGGCCAGCGCGAACTGGAGGACCAGGACGTCAAACGGCGTATCGCGGCTGCCGTTGCCGGCCTGCTGCGGGACCGGGAACATGTGTGGCTGGACAGCGGGAGCACCGCCACGGAAGTGGCCCGTGCTCTGGCCGGCCGGGACCTGACATTGATGCCCATGTCCTTGCGCGCACTGAACGCCGCAGCCGGTGAAGACACCGCCGCGGGCGGCCGGCCCGCGCTCCTGGTCCCCGGCGGAAACGTAGTGCCCGGCGAATTGTGCTTCCGCGGCCCCCTGGCCGAGGCCAACATACGGTCCCTGCGGTTCGATACGGCCATCATCACCCCCTGCGCCGTGAGCACCGGGGATGGACTGCTGGCCCATGACCTCGAAGATTCAGCCGTAAAGCGGGCGGGGCTGGAATCGGGCGCGCGGGTGGTCCTCGCCGCTGCCGCCGCGAAGTGGCACAGCAACGCGCGGGTGCTGGTTGCCGGCCTTGAGCGGGTGGATGTGATGGTGACAGACAAGGTTTTCAGCGCCGGAGAGCGCGCCCAACTCGATGAATACTCTGTGGAAGTAGTGAATGTATGAGCACAAATACGGGCATGAAGCAGGACGCTGGACTCAATGCAGCAGCAGCGGCCACTTTCCTGGTCTTCGGCATCAACGGCCTGGTCTTTGCCAGCTGGGCTGCCCGCATCCCGGCGGTGACCGAAACACTGAACATCACCTCGGGGCAAATGGGCACGCTGCTGCTGTGCACCGCCGTCGGTTCCCTGCTGGCCCTGCCCACTGCCGGCCTGGTGGTCGGCCGGATTGGAACGGCAAATACCGTTCGGTTTGGCGGCTTGCTGGCGGCGGCGGCCGGAGCGGGGATTGCCCTGTCACTGTCCCTTGAATCCATTCCCGGCACGGCAATCGCGCTCTTCTTCTTCGGAATCGCCATTGGCCTCTGGGACGTTTCGCAGAACATCGAAGGCGCCGACGTGGAGCACAAGCTCCGGCGCACCATCATGCCGCAGTTCCACGCGGCATTCAGCGGCGGTGCTTTTGTGGGTGCGCTGATCGGGGCAGGACTGTCCAACCTGGGAGTCGACCTGCCCCTGCACCTCCTGGTGATCGTGGGTGTGGTGGTGCTGGTGACGATGATCGCCCCGCGCTACTTCCTCCCCCATATCCCCGCGGTGGCTCCCGAAGGGGACGCAAAGCAGGCGAAGGGTCCGTCCGCGTGGCGGGACAGCCGCACGCTGCTCATTGGCGTGGTGGTCCTCGGGGCTACCCTCACGGAGGGTGCGGGCAATGACTGGATTGCCAAGGCCTCCGTTGACGGACTGGGGACCTCCGAGTCCACCGGCGCCCTCATGTTCGCCCTCTTTGTCCTGGCCATGACGGCAATGCGGTTCCTTGGCGGACGGGTGATCGACAAATACGGGCGGGTTGTGGTCCTGCGGGCCAGCATGGCGGCCGCGGCAGCCGGCCTGGGATTGTTCGTCCTCGCCGGGAATGTGTGGCTGGCGGCCGTTGGCGCCGCACTGTGGGGCGTGGGAGCCGCGCTGGCCTTCCCGATGGGGATGTCCGCTGCCGCGGACGACCCGAAGCACGCTGCAGCCCGCGTCTCCGTAGTATCCACTCTCGGTTATATATCGTTCCTCGCCGGCCCGCCCCTCCTGGGCTACCTCGGCGACCTCACGGGGATCCACCTCGCGCTACTGGCCATCATGGCCCCCATCGTGCTGGCACTCCTGCTGGCGGGAGCGGCAAAACCGCTGCCGGCCAAAGCGCAGGGCAACTAGCCGGAGCGTGCCGGAGGATGCCCCGCCTGCTGGGGGTAGTCTGGGGGCATGGGGAGCTCATGGCGTCACAGCCACCGGGTCATCGGCCGGCTCGATAGATATCTCGTGCGGCATGTATCGGACCTGCCGGGTGGCAACCACGACGACTTTTTCCGGAGGCTTTCTGCCTCGGCCAACCACGGGAAGCTCTGGATGGCAGCCGCCGCCGTGATGGCCGCTTTCCCCGGCAAGACCCGCCGGGCAGCATTGCATGGCCTGCTGGCCCAGGCGGTAGCGTCCGCCGTAACCAACGGAGTCTTCAAGACCCTGCTCCCCCGGACCCGGCCCCTGCCGGAGCATCTGCCCGTCTTCCGCTTTGTGCATCCACAGCCCACCAGCTCCTCCATGCCCTCGGGGCATTCTGCATCGGCCATAGCCTTTGCCGTGGGAGCCGGCCTGGTGCGGCCAGCCATCGGTGCCGCGTTGGCACCGGCGGCACTTGGAGTGGCTTATTCCCGCGTGCACACAGGTGCGCACTGGCCGTCCGATGTTTTCTTCGGATCGGCCCTCGGCGCGGGGGCGGCCCTTGTTACCCGGCGCTGGTGGCCGGTGCGGCCGCCCTTCCCTGAGGTTTCGAGGACCTGGACGGAGGCACCTGAACTGCCGGGCGGGAAAGGCCTCAGCATCGTGGTGAATACGCTGGGAGGCTCTTTTCGTGAAGAAACGGCTGCAGCACTCCGCGACGTATTCCCTGCAGCGCATATCATCACGGTGCCGCCTGAGGAGGATCTTCTCGAGTGCATCAACGCCGCCGCCGACTGGCCCGGTACCCTCGCCCTCGGGGTGTGGGGCGGCGACGGTACCGTAGGAGCAGCAGCCGCGGCCGCCGTCGAACGCTCCCTGCCCCTCCTGGTCCTGCCCGGAGGGACCCTGAACCACTTTGCCCGCGACGCCGGCACCGGCAGCCTGAAGGAAGCAGTTGCCGCCGCATCGAAGGGCGAAGCCGCCCTGGCGGACATCGGCATTGTCCGGGCGGAGCGGGGCCTCCCGGAACAGCCGGAGGTGACGGAAATGCTCATGCTGAACACATCCAGCGTCGGCCTGTACCCGAACTTTGTGCGGCGGCGGGAGCATTTGCAGGCGGCTTTGGGCAAGCCCCTAGCCGGGGTGATCGCCATGTTCCGGACCTTCGCCACGGGAACCCCCGTCACGCTTACGGTGGACGGCGTGCTGCACCGGGTCTGGATCGCCTACGTGGGCCGGGGCCGGTATTACCCCCGGGACCATGCTCCGTTGCTCCGGCCCGTCATGGATGACGGCGTGCTGGACCTCCGGCTTATCACCGCTGATGAACCGTTTGCCAGGTTGCGGCTGCTGTGGTCCGTCTTGACGGGGACGGTGGCCGGCTCCAAGATCACCCACCTGAGGGAAGCCACGGAAGTCCGCATCGAGGCGGGCGGGGCGCCCATAACACTGGCTGTCGACGGCGAGGCCGTGGCAGGAGTGCGCGCCGTGGAGTACAGGGTGCTCCCCAGGGCACTGGCCTACTACTCGCACCGCTCCTGACCCACTGCATCTCCACGCTGCCGGTCATCCAGGGGGACTACCCTGGTTCTCCCCTGAATCATCCCTGAGGAAGGCGAAAAGGGGCCGCGGCCTCAGTAGCGTAAGGGGTACACCCACCGAACTGAACCCATCCGCAGCCTGCGCTGCCGACCGGAGGAACATCGAATGATTGAGGCACACGACCTGGCCAAGGTCTATGGCGCGAAGACCGCCGTGGCCGGGGTCAGTTTTACAGTCAGGGCAGGGCAGGTCACGGGGTTCCTGGGGCCAAACGGTGCCGGAAAGTCCACCACCATGCGCATGATCATGGGACTCGACCGGCCCACGTCCGGAGCCGTCACCATCAATGGCCTGCCATATGCGGAGCACAAGGCGCCGCTGCACGAGGTGGGGGCCCTGCTGGACGCCAAGGCCGTGCACACCGGACGCAGCGCCTACAACCACCTGCTGGCCATGGCCGCCACCCACAGCATCCCCAAGAAGCGGGTCCACGAAGTCATCGAGATGACGGGCCTGGAAGCCGTGGCCCGCAAGAAGGCGGGCGGATTCTCCCTGGGCATGGGACAGCGCCTCGGCATCGCCGCAGCCCTGCTGGGGGACCCGCAGACTCTCATCCTGGACGAGCCGGTCAACGGCCTGGACCCGGAGGGCGTCCTCTGGGTCCGCAACCTGGTGCGCTACCTCGCCAACCAGGGCAAGACCGTCTTCCTCTCCTCGCACCTCATGAGCGAGATGGCGCAAACCGCCGACCACCTGATCGTCATCGGCCGCGGCCGCATCATTGCCGACGCCCCGGTCAAGGAAATCATTGCGGGCACACGCCAGGCCAGGACCCTGGTCCGCACGGACTCGGCTCCGCAACTGGCGTCCCTGCTGGCGGGCAACGGCGTCACGGTGGACCAGAGCGAGCCGGAAACCCTGACGGTGACGGGGCTGGAACCCCGCCAGATAGCCCAGGTCGCGTTGAGCAGCGGCGTCCTGGTCTACGAGCTCACCCCGCAGCTGTCCTCCCTGGAGGACGCCTACTTCGACCTCACCAAGGACGAAGTGGAATACCATTCGCACCTGACCGGCGGACCCGCAGTGGTAGCCCCGGCAACGGCAGGAAAGTAAGGACGATGAGCACCCAGACAGCAACCCCTGCCACGCCGGCCCGTTCCTCCGCGGGGAACCGCGGGGTCACCTTTGGCGGCGTCCTGCGCTCCGAATGGATCAAACTCTGGTCCCTGATGTCCACCCGCATCCTGCTGCTCCTCACCCTGGTGGCAATCGTTGGCGTGGGCGCACTGGCCGTCCTGATCCGCTACACGTACCTGGATGAGATGATCCGCAACGCCAGGGACCAGGGCCAGACCCTGACACCGGAAATGATGGAACAGACCTTCCCGTCAGGATCCGGGTTCGACCTCTACAACCTGCCCAACGCCGGCCTGCAGATCGGCATCCTGGTCCTGGGCTCGCTGGCGGTCCTGTTCATGGCTTCCGAGTACGCCACCGGCATGATCCGTTCCACCATGAACGCTGTTCCGCGCCGTACTCCGGCATTCGTGGCCAAGGCCATCATCCTGGCCGTGATCTCCTACGTCATCACCACCATCGCGGGCGTGGCCACCTTCCTGATCGCCATGCCGGTCTTCCAGGGCATAGGGTTCGACCTCGACTGGTCCACGGACGGCGTGCTGTACAGCGTCTTCACCGGCGGGCTCTATGTTGCCGGGGTTGCACTGATCGGGCTTTCGCTTGGGACGCTGCTCCGAAACTCTGCCGGCGGGATCACCGTCCTGGTGGGCATCTTCTTCGTGCTGTCCATCGCGGCCAGCTTCCTGACGCTCATTCCGGGTGAGTTCTGGAAGTACGTTCCGCAGTACATTCCCAGTGAGGCCGGCGGCCGCTTCCTCTCCATTGGCCACACAGACGGTGTCATCGATCCGTGGCAGGGCGGCCTGATCTTCCTGGGCTACGTGCTGGTGTTCCTGGTGCCGGCGCTGATCGTGCTCAAGAAACGCGACGTCTGACCTGCCCGGAAACATGCAGCAGGAAGGACCGGCCAAGGACGCGGCAGCCGGACAGGCTGACGCGTCCTTCGCCGAGCTCACGGCCCGGCGCCGGGGGCTCATCCGGCGCTACCTCCACCAGCACCCGCGGATCATGGATGCCGTGGTGGCTTCCAGCTATGCACTGCTGGTGGCGCCCACGGTGGTTGACGCCGTCATCTCCGGCACGTGGCTCGCGGCAGCCCTGCTGGTGGCGGTGGCGGCGGCCATGTTCCTGCGGCGCTCCCATCCGGTGGGGCTGGTGGCGTTCGTGGCTGTTGTGGAGGTTGCGGTCACCCTGCTGCACCCGTGGGGCTCCAATGCGTCCGCGGGGCTGTGGTTTTCGCTCTATGCCGTTGCTGTGGTGCACACCCGCCGCTTCGCCCTGATCACCATGGCAGTGGCCACGGCACCGCTGGCCCTCCTGTACCTGCTGGCCGCCGTCGGGCCCATGGAGAACTCGTTCGTCCAGGACCACGGGGTCAACCCGGGGGATTTCCACCTCCTGACCAGCATTGCCACCGGAGCCACCATCGCGCTGTCGAACGTCATCGCCACCGGCATCGGCATTGGCGTCAAGCAGCGGGGGGAACACGAACAGGAGGTGGCGGCGTGGGCTGCCCGCACAGCGCAGCTGGCCTCCGTGAACGAACGCAACCGGATCGCCCGGGAAATGCACGACGTCGTTGCCCACTCGCTCACCGTCATGGTCAGCCTCTCGGACGGTGCCGCCGTCGTGGTCCGGAAAAGCCCCGAGCGTGCCGGAGAGGTACTGGGCGAACTGTCCCGGACGGGACGGACCGCCCTCGCGGACATGCGGCGCGTCCTGGGCGTCCTCCGCGATGACGCCGGGGCGGCGGCACCCCTCCTGCCGCTGGCCACCGGCGACAGCCTAACCAAGCTGCTGGAAGGGTTCCGGACGGCCGGACTGCCGCTGCACTATTCGCACAGCGGCCCTGCATTGCCCGATGACGCTGCCTTCCAGCTCACGGTGTACCGGATCGTGCAGGAATCGCTCACGAATGTGCTCCGTTACGGACGGTCCCTGGCCCGGGTAGATGTCAGCATCGCCGTATCCGGCGGCACCGTCACCATCGAGGTGCTCGACGACGGCGCGGGAGTTCCGGGGCAGGCGGCCAATGACGGGGGCGGCGGCCCGCACGGCGGCTCCTACGGCACCGGCCAGGGCCTGGCGGGCATGGCGGAACGCGCCCGCATCTACGCCGGAACCGTGGAGGCCGGCCGGACCGGACGCGGCTGGCGGGTCCACGCAGTCCTGTCCTGGCCGGGGGACGGCAACACCGACACACGAACCTATCCGTACGAACTGCAAGGCAAGGCATGACAGAGACCGCGCCCATCACCGTCCTGCTGGTGGATGACCAGCCCCTGTTGCGGATGGGATTCCGCCTGATCCTTGAGGGCGAAGAGGACCTTCGGATCGCCGGTGAAGCGTCCGATGGCGCGGAGGCCGTGAAGCTGGCCAAGGAGCTGCAGCCCGACGTGGTGCTCATGGATGTGCGGATGCCCGTCCTGGACGGCATCGAGGCGACCCGGGCGATGACCGCGGCCGGTTCCAGCGCACGGGTCATCATCCTCACCACGTTCGACGTGGATGAGTACGCATTTGCCGGGCTGCAGGCGGGAGCGTCCGCCTTCCTCCTCAAGGACGCGGCACCGCAGGACCTCATCCACGCCGTCCGGGTGGTGGCCAGCGGCGATGCCGTTGTGGCTCCCCGCGTGACGCAGCGGCTGCTTGAAACGTATGTGCGCGGCGCCGGCCGTCCGGCGCCCGCTGCCCCCGCGCCCGATCCCCTGCTGGCCGAGCTGACTCCGCGGGAAACGGAGATGCTCGGGGCGATGGCCGAGGGCCTCTCCAACGCGGAGATTGCCCACCGCTACTTCCTCTCCGAGGCCACCGTCAAGACGCACGTCCGGAGGATCCTTACCAAGCTGCACCTCCGGGACCGGGTCCAGGCCGTGGTCTACGCCTATGAGACGGGCCTTGTGGTCCCCAGCAACCCGGACTACTGATCTAGGCAAGGCCGGGGCGGGTGGCCTTTGATGGAGTCATGACAACCCTTGGCACGCCGGGAAGTCCCGGCACGGACGGCCGGAAGCCGCACCAGAACCATGACCGCGGCCTCGAGTTCGACCTGTCCACGATCATGAGCCGCCGCGCGCTGGGCAGGTTCCTCGGCGCAGGCGGTGCCGCAGCCGCCCTTGCCGCGTGCACGCCCGGCGGGGGCAGCCAGGCGGGCCCGCCGTCGCCGTCGGCCGCCACATCGCCGGCCACCGGCTCCTCCCCCGGCAGCCCGAATCCCACGGTGACCCGGGCGCTGGCCGAATGCGGCGTCGAGATCCCGCGCGAGACGGCAGGTCCTTTCCCGGGAGACGGCTCGAACGGCCCGGATGCGCTCACGGCGTCGGGGGTGGTGCGCCGGGACATCAGCGCCAGCTTCGGCACCGCGTCGGGCCGGGCGGAGGGCGTTCCGTTGGCGTTCACCCTGACGCTCCTGGACAACGCGAACGGCTGCGTTCCGCTGGCCGGTGCGGCAGTGTACGCCTGGCACTGTGACCGGCAGGGCCGGTATTCGCTGTACGACCCGGGCGTGGAGGGCGAAAACTACCTGCGTGGCGTGCAGGAGGCGGACGCCAACGGGCAGGTCACCTTCACATCCATCTTCCCGGGCGCCTACCCGGGCCGCTGGCCGCACATCCATTTCGAGGTGTTCGAGTCGATGCGCAATGCCACGACGGCCGGGCGCGTACTGGCAGTGTCACAGATTGCGCTCACCCAGGCGGCCTGTGAGGACGTCTACGCCACGCCAGGATATGAGGGGAGCGTGGCGTCGATGCGGCGCACCACCTTGCGGACAGACAGCGTGTTCCGGAACGACGGCGGTATCTACCAGCTCGCCACCATGACCGGATCGTCGGCGGAGGGGTACACGGCGGGGCTCAACGTCACCCTCTAGACTCGAGACCATGCCTTTCGAATCCACCGCCACAGAGCACATCCAGGACCTTGGCGCCTACGTCAGCGCATCGCCGTCGAGCTTCCACGCGGCGCACGAGGCGGGCCGGCGGCTGGAGGATGCCGCCGGATTTACGCGGCTGGACGAGCAGGAACCGTGGGAGGACGGGCCCGGCTCGTTCTTCATCATCCGGGACGGTGCCGTGATGGCCTGGGTGGTGCCGGAGGGTGCCGGGCCCACGACCGGCTTCAATATCCTCGGCGCCCACACCGACTCGCCGACCTTCAAGCTCAAGCCCAAGCCCACCACCGGCGCCCATGGCTGGCTCCAGGCCGGGGTGGAGGTGTACGGCGGTCCCCTCCTGAACTCCTGGCTGGACCGGGAGCTGCAGCTGGCGGGGCGGCTGGTGATGCTGGACGGCACGGAGCACCTCACCGCCACAGGTCCCCTGCTGCGGTTCCCGCAGCTGGCGATCCACTTGGACCGGGCAGTCAACGAGGGGCTGGCCCTGGACAAGCAGCGGCATATGAACCCGGTGTGGGGACTGGGGAATCCAGCAGACTTCGACCTGCTGGCAGTTTTGGCTTCGTCCGTGCCCGGCGCGTCCGCGGACCCGGCACGGATCGGCGGGTACGACGTCGTCATTGCCGACACGCAGGCCCCCGCGGTTTTCGGAGGCACGGGGGAGTTCTTCGCGTCCGGGCGGCTGGACAATCTTTCTTCCACCCACGCGGGGCTTGCCGCACTCATTGCGCACGCTTCCGGCGGGGCCGCCCCGGGGGCGCCGATCGCGGTCCTTGCAGCGTTTGACCATGAAGAGATCGGCTCCAACTCCCGCTCCGGTGCGTGTGGGCCCATCCTTGAGGACGTCCTGGTGCGCATCTCCGAGAGCCTCGGTGCCTCGGCGAGCCAGCGGCGGCAGGCGATCGCGGCGTCGTTCTGCCTGTCAGCCGATGCCGGCCACGCCGTCCACCCGAATTACGCGGAGCGCCACGATCCGGCCAACCTGCCGGCGCTCAACGGCGGTCCGCTGCTGAAGATCAATGCGAACCAGCGGTATGCCACTGATGCTTTCGGAGCCGCCTTCTGGGCGCGGATGTGTTCCGAATCCGGAGTGCCGTACCAGGAGTTCGTGTCCAACAACGCGATTCCGTGCGGTTCCACCATCGGTCCGCTGACGGCCACCCGGCTTGGCATCCGCACTGTGGATGTGGGAGTGCCGCTCCTTTCCATGCATTCCGCCCGAGAGCTGTGCGGCGTGGAGGACCCGCACAGGCTCGCCACCGTGACGGAGCTGTTCTTCCGGACTGCCGCCTAGCTTTCCGGGCTCTTCCTGGAGAGTCTGTTACAGGACCGGCAGCACATAGGGTGCTGCCGCACCGTCGTCCCTGGCGGCGGCAAGGGCAGTCAGTTGCGCACGCGACTCCACCCCAAGTTTCCGGTAGATGGAGGTCAGGCGAACCTCAACGGTACGCACCGAAACGTAGAGCGTGGCTGCGATGTCCTTATTGCGCATCCCGCGTGCCACCATCTTGGCCAAAGCACGTTCATGGTCCGCAAGCATGAGCATGGCAGGGTTGTCCTGCCGCCGTGCGGGTTCCAGGAGCTCGTGGAAAAGGAACGCGTCCACGTGCTGGCTCCATGCCGCAGCCCCCTTCTCCTCGAACATCACCTTGGCGTGGGCCAGGGTGTCGCGTGCGGCCCGGACCCGGCCAAAGGCGTTCAACCGTTCCGCGTAGCACAGCAGCGTCCGTGCCCGTTCCAGCACGGAATCATGCCCGCCCCTGCCCTCCAGCGCCTGGCTGAACAACTGCAGTGACTGCTCGCCGTCGGCCAGCATGGCACGGCTCCGCGCCACCGCCAGGATGAGCCAGGGCGACCTCAGTCCCACGGAGCGGCTTTCCAGGCGCAGCAATGCCTGCGTTGCCTCCCGGTGGCGGCCAAGCCTGATCAGGACCTCCACCAGGTCCGCCTCGCACCGCAGCAGGGCGGGGTTGCCGAAAGCCTTTCCGATCTCTGCCGCCCGGGACAGCTGGGCGAAGGACTCGGCCAGGTCGCCACGGAGCAGGGCAAAGTGGCCCTGCCAGGCGGCCAGCTGGGCGGTAATGGCCGGATGGCTTTCAGAGCCTGCATAGCGGAGTGCCTCAGAAGCGGCTGCCTGTGCCGCCGCCTCGTCTCCCAACGCATGGGCCCGCCAGACCCGGAAAATATGCCGCATTCCGCGGTGGTACTTGTTCTCTGGCTCGTGGCGTTCCAGATCGTCGATGAGCGTGACCGCGGCCCGGACGTTCCCGGCCCGGATTTCATTGTCTACTGCCAGGAACACTGCGGTTTCGCGCCAGTTGACGCTGCCGGCGTCCACTGAGCTCCGCACCAGGGCGAACGCCTCCTGCGCGTGGTCGTAGCGTTCCGCGTAGGTGAGGGCCCGCCCCTGTACCAGCAGGCTGAGCATCTTGACGCTTCCCGCCGGTTCGTGCTTCCGGCTGAGTGTGCCCGTGTCCCCGCTGGTGGAGGCAACGAGTATCCTCGCGCGCTCGATGATTGCGAGGCATTCAGCAGTTGCAGATTCCTGGAACCCGGTGGCCTGTTCCAGCAGCTCGGCGGCATCGCCCAGCTCCCACCGCTCGGCGAAGTAGAGCGCGGCCAGCGCCAGCAGGTGTGCCGCGTACCCCGGATCATGGCAGCCAAATTCCTTCACCAGGCGCAGCACCATGCTTGACCGGACACTGCCGCCCTGGATGAACTCGATTTCGAACGACAGGCCTGTCAGCCGCAGGACCAGGGCAGGGTTCCGCGTCACCCGTTGCGCCCACTCCAGGTAGCGCCTGGCGTACACGAACTCGCCCCGATTGAACATGAGCCCGGCCACGGTGGTGAGGCGGGCAGCGGTTTCCGCTTCCCAGGGATTGATGGCGAGGGCCCGCTCGATGCATTCCACCGCAAATGCGACCTCCCCTTCCGCGATGAGGTCCACAGCGCTGCGAAGAAGGCCGAAGGGAGTCTGCCGCTCCATCGCGGTAAAGCTCAGGTGCCAGCGGCGGGCGTGGGGATCTGTTGCCCCTGACGCCTGTGCGAGTGCAAGGTGGCCCGCCGTGCGCACGGCTGGTGTCAAGGCCGAGAACACGTAACCGCGCAGCAACTGGTCAGGGATTCCCAGGTGCGGCCCAAACCGGGTCACCAGGCCGCCGGCAAGGAGTTCGTCCAAACCGGCCCACAATTCCGGGACGACGCCTTCCAAGGCGGTGATGTCACTTCGGCGGGACAGGGCGAGGAGGTCCAGGACGTGGCGCGCACCAGGCGTCAACATGGCGACGGCGGAGGCGGCTTCCGCTTCCAGGCTGCCGCAGCAGGGGAGGGGAACGGGCATAGCGTACTTCCCCTCCGCCTGGCGGTCCAGGAGGCGGCGGTAAAGCTCGACGGCGGCCAGCGGGTTTCCCTGGCTGGCTGCGGCAACCGCGTGTGCCGCCGTCGTCGTGCTGTGGCGCGACGGGATGGCCTCCAGCATGCGTACCGTGTCGCTGTAGCTCAAAGGACCAAGGTGGAGAACGGCCGGCCCGCCGAGGGGGCTTTCGGATACGTCCCCGCGCACGCTCATGATCAGCGCTATGTCCGTTCCGGCGAGCCGCCGGCTGATGAATCCGATGACCGCCTGGCTGCCGGCATCCAATTGGTCCGCGTCATCGATGACGATAACCGTCCGGGCGGAGGACCGCTGGTGCAGGCCCCTGAGCAGCATAGTGCCCACCGTTGGGATGCTGAGTGCTCCTGCAGCATCGTGCAGGACTTCATCGGCGATCCCGTTGAGTACGGGATCGTCCATGCCGTTGAGGAGCGCCGTAAGGCCGGATAATGGCCAGTCCGACTCGGCGGCGCTGGCGGCGAGGAAGACCGTGCGGTGCCCGGAGAGGGCGGGGACTTCGGCAAGCAGGGCAGATTTGCCCGCGCCACGCGGGCCACTGATGGTGAGGGCGGTCTCCTTGGGACCCCGGATTGCCGAACGGATCCGGTCCAGCTCCTTGTTGCGGCCAATTAAGCACATGGGTCCCCATCCCTGAAGAAGGAGACCACTTTCTTTCGCTTCAATTCGTTCCAACAATGACCGCCGCACTGCCGGTTACGGGGCCGCAACCGGAGGTCCGGCAAGCTGCAGGCCCAACGCCTCCAGCACGGTACCCAGCCGTAAAAGGAAATATAACGCCGCGCCGTCAGGGGCACCATTCAAATACCCGCTGGATTGGCTCAAGATTGACGCCGTGTGATTTCCGCTGCGTTTCAACGTTTCCCGGGAAATACCTTTTGATTACTCCTGCTGCTCGCACCTGTGAGAAGATCTGAATCCGGTTCCGGCCATCTGTGCGGGTGCACATGACGCCCTTTCCCGCGACCCGCTTAGGGTTGGAAAAACCCTGTGACCCACCGCACTGGATGCAGCGTTAAACGCAACCGGCCAGCTCTCTGACATCGGCGTCCGGCTTCCATCCATTCCGCAATGACCTAAAGGACGGCGCTCCATGCCCGCTGACCAGCAGTTAGCCAAGTCGCTCAAGCCGCGGCACCTTTCCATGATCGCGATCGCCGGCGTCATCGGCGCAGGCCTCTTTGTCGGTTCCGGTGCCGCCATCCAGCAGGCCGGTCCCGGAATCCTGGTGGCCTACATGGCAGCAGGCATCGTGGTGGTCCTGGTGATGCGCATGCTCGGTGAAATGGCCGCGGCCAACCCGGAGACCGGTTCCTTTTCCACCTATGCGGACAAGGCGCTCGGCCGCTGGGCGGGATTCAGCATCGGCTGGCTCTACGCCTGGTTCTGGATCATCGTGCTCGGGATTGAGGCAACCGCCGGTGCGGCCATCATGCACCGCTGGGTGCCGGGCATCGACCAGTGGATCTGGGCGCTGATCCTGATGGTCCTGCTGACGTTGACCAACCTTGGCTCGGTGAAGTCCTATGGCGAGTTCGAGTTCTGGTTCGCCTCCATCAAGGTCGCCGCGATCGTGCTGTTCCTGCTCTTCGGCGCCGCTGCCATCCTTGGGCTGGTCCCGGGCGTCCCCGCCCCCGGCCTGAGCAACCTCGTGGATAACGGCGGGTTCATGCCCAACGGCGCAGGTGCTGTCCTGGCCGGCATCCTGGTTGTGGTCTTCTCCTTCTTCGGTGCCGAGATTGCCACCATCGCCGCCGGCGAATCCGAGAACCCGGTGGATGCGGTCAAAAAAGCTGTGAAGTCCACCGTGTGGCGCATCCTGGTCTTCTACATCGGCTCCATCGCCATCGTGGTCACCCTGCTGCCCTGGAACGATGCGAGTGTGGCGAAGAGCCCCTACGTTGCCGTGATCGAGCTTTTCGGCATTCCCGGCGCCGGCACCATCATGGACGTCGTGGTCCTTACCTCAGTGCTGTCCTGCCTGAACTCGGGCCTTTATACAGCCAGCCGCATGCTCTTCTCGCTGTCGAAGCGCGGCGACGCACCTGCATCCTGGACGAAGATCTCACGCCGAGGGGTGCCCGCCTCTGCCGTGCTGGCCTCCACCGTGGTCGGGTTCGTGACGGTGGGCCTGAACTACATCGCCCCGGACACTGTCTTCCTGTTCCTGGTCAACACCTCCGGCGCCATTGCCTTGTTCGTGTGGCTGGTCATCGCGTCCTCGCAGCTGATCCTCCGCAAGCGGATGGGTGCTGCAGGCAAGGACCTGGCGCTGAAGATGTGGCTCTTCCCGTACCTGACCTGGCTGGCCATCGCCAGCATCGTGGCTCTCGTGGTGGGCATGGTCATCCTGGAATCCACCCGCGAGTCCCTGCTGTTGTCCGTGGCGCTGGCCGCCGTGGTGGTGGCCGTGGGCGTGTGGCGCTACCGCAAGTCCGGCCCGGCTTCCGCCGAGTCCTCGGACGCAGGTGAACCCCGTGATGTCCCCGTTACGGTGGGCCCGGCGTCGTAATTCCTGCCCCTCCTGTTCAACCAACCGCCCGCCCGGAAGCCGCCTTGGCTCCCGGGCGGGCGGTTTTCCACATAGGAGCATCCGTGCTGCGGCCTGCAGGACACCGGCACTAGGCTGGAAGTCAAGGGCGAATCGCCTATCCGTTCCAAATGCACTAAGATATTGAAGTCTGTGCTGCGTCCCGCCCCGTTCCGGTGGCTGGCCACGGCACGGCATCGCAAATGAACCTCCTGTTACGGAAATGCCGTAACCGCTTAGCCCAAAGGAGGTGGGTTCACATATGCGTCCTTACGAATTGATGGTAATCATCGACCCCGAGGTCGAAGAGCGTACCGTTGAGCCGTCGCTTCAGAAGTTCCTGAATGTCATCACCAACGATGGTGGAACCATCGAAAAGGTTGACATCTGGGGCCGTCGCCGTCTGGCTTACGACATCAAGAAGAAGTCCGAAGGTATCTACGCCGTGGTGAACTTCACCGCCAAGCCGGAAACCGCCAAGGAACTTGACCGCCAGCTGTCTCTTAACGAGACCATCATGCGCACCAAGATCACCCGCCCCGAAGAGCAGAAGGTTGTTGCTGAGTAATTTCAGCACCGATTTTCATTCTTTACCCCGCAGGAAACGAACTCTTCACCCAGGATCGAACAAGGAGGCAGTAGATGGCAGGCGAAACCACCATTACGGTCATCGGTAACCTCACCAATGACCCGGAATTGCGGTTCACACCGTCCGGTTCGGCAGTAGCGAACTTCACCATCGCTTCCACCCCGCGCACCTTTGATCGCCAGTCCAACGAGTGGAAGGACGGGGAAACCCTGTTCCTCCGCGCCGCCGTCTGGCGTGAAGCAGCCGAAAACGTTGCCGAGTCCCTTACCAAGGGCATGCGCGTCATCGTTACCGGCCGTTTGAAGAGCCGTTCCTACGAAACCAAAGAAGGCGAAAAGCGCACCGTTATTGAGCTTGAGGTCGACGAAATCGGCCCCAGCCTGCGCTATGCCAATGCCAAGGTCAACCGCACCCAGCGCTCCGGCGGTCAGGGCGGCGGCTTTGGTGGCGGCAACAGCGGCGGTGGCTTCGGAGGCGGCAACTCTGGTGGAAGCCAGGGCGGCAACTCCGGTGGAGGCTGGGGCGGCGGCAACCAGCAGGCTGCGCAGGATGACCCCTGGGCTACGCCCGGCGTCTCCAACGCGGGCGGCTGGGGCAACGGCCCCGATTCCGAACCTCCCTTCTAACAACCAATAAAGGTCCGATGCCGGGACCGCAAAAAGTGCCTTCGGCACTTGCGCGGATGCCGCTGCCGGACCACCACCATCCCGTGGATCAACATCCACGGGCTCCCTAGAATAGGAGCTCCACGATGGCTAAGGCTGAACTCCGTAAGCCCAAACCAAAGTCCAACCCCTTGAAGGCCGCTGACATCACTGTCATCGACTACAAGGACGTAGCATTGCTGCGCAAGTTCATCTCCGACCGCGGAAAGATCCGCGCCCGTCGCGTCACCGGCGTCACGGTCCAGGAACAGCGCAAGATCGCACAGGCAATCAAGAACGCCCGCGAAGTTGCTCTGCTGCCTTACTCCGGCGCTGGCCGCGGCTAAGGAAGGGATTAACTAACATGGCAAAGCTCATTCTGACCCACGAAGTAACCGGTCTCGGTGCTGCTGGCGACGTTGTCGAGGTCAAGGACGGTTACGCACGTAACTACCTGCTGCCCCGTAACTTCGCCCTGACCTGGTCGAAGGGTGGCGAGAAGCAGGTTGAGTCCATCAAGGCCGCCCGCGCCGCCCGCGAGCACGCTTCCCTGGAAGACGCTCAGAAGCAGGCCGCTGCACTGCAGTCCAAGCCGGTTCAGCTCGTCGTCAAGGCCGGCGAAACCGGACGCCTGTTCGGCACGGTCAAGCAGGCCGACGTCGCCAACGCTGTTGAGGCCGCAGGCCTGGGCAGCATCGACAAGCGCAAGGTTGAACTGCCCGTCCACATCAAGTCGGTCGGTTCCTACCAGGCCAACGTCCGTCTGCACGACGACGTTGCCGCAGTGATCGAACTCGACGTAGTTGCGGGGAAGTAGTCACGGACTGCACTTAAAGGACCCCCGTCGCCGGATTCCGGCGGCGGGGGTCTTTTGCTTTGTTTCAGGGGCTGTGCAGTTCGGCCATGACGTGGCGGTCGCCAGTGCCCTGCCAGCACTGCTGCTAGCATGCAGCGGTGACTATCGAAACCATGCGGCCGCGCCCCTTCCACCAGGTTGATGTCTTCTCTGACCGGGCGTACCGGGGCAATCCGCTGGCCGTTGTCCTTGACGCGGAGGGCCTCACCGGAAGCCAGATGCAGCACTTTGCCAACTGGACCAACCTGTCCGAGACCACCTTCCTGCTGCCCCCAACGGATCCCCGGGCTGACTACCGGGTACGGATCTTCACCGGCAGCGAGGAGTTTCCCTTTGCCGGGCACCCGACGCTGGGCTCGGCCCACGCCTGGCTGGAGGCCGGTGGAGTGCCGAAGTCGGCCGGCAGTTTGGTGCAGGAGTGCGGGGCGGGTTTGGTCCGGATAAAGAACGACGGCGGCCGGCTGGCTTTTGCCGCTCCGCCACTGACCCGCTTTGGTCCGGTGGATGGACCCACCAGGCAGCAGTTGGCGGCGGCACTGCGCCTGGCGCACGAAGACATCCTCGACGCTTCCTGGCTGGTGAACGGGCCGGAATGGATCGGCGTGCTGCTGGCTTCTGCAGCCCAGGTGCTTGCGCTGGAGCCCGATCTGGTGCTGATGGGTGATTTGAAGGTGGGCGTGGTGGCGCCGCACCGGCCGGGCGCGGACGTCGACTTTGAAGTCCGTACCTTCATTCCCGGGGACGCGATGGTGGAGGATCCCGTTACCGGCAGCTTCAATGCGGGTGCGGCGCAATGGTTGATCGCCAGTGGCCGGGCCCCGGAGGAATACGTGGCCGCACAGGGGACCGTCCTGGGCCGTGCCGGACGCATCCATGTCACGGCCGGAGGCGGAGAAACCTGGATCGGGGGCAACTCCAGCACCTGCATCCGCGGCTCGGTACTCCTGTAGCCCCGCGGCCAGAAGGGGCCGCGGGAATACGCGCGGGAATCCCACGGTTCACCATTTAGATGCAAATGCATGTATGGTGAATGAACGAGCAACAGGAGAAATGCCATGGAAACCCGCCGCATCACAGTTCTTTCCGCGGGACTCGGCGTCCCGTCGTCGAGCCGCCTGCTTGCTGACCAGCTGGCAGCTTCGGCGGAGCGGCAGCTCTCGGCGGCCGGGTACGACGTGACGGTGGACGTCGTGGAACTCCGCGACCTGGCGGTGGACATCGCCAACAACTTCGTGACCGGTTACCCCGCTCCGCGCCTGGCGGAAGTCATTGCGGGCGTGGAAGCATCTGATGGACTGATCGCAGTAAGCCCCGTATTCAGTGCGTCCTACAGTGGCCTGTTCAAGTCATTCATTGACGTTCTTGACCCCAAATCCCTGGACGGCAAGGCGGTCCTGCTGGGCGCCACCGGCGGCAGTGACCGCCACCAGATGGTCCTGGACTACGCCATGCGTCCGCTGTTCAGCTACCTGCGGATGCGGATGGCCGCCACGGGCGTCTTCGCAGGTCCGCAGGACTGGGGAACGGTGGACGACGGCGGCTCCTCCCTCGCGGAGAGGATTGACCGTGCTGCCGGCGAGTTCGCCGGACTGCTGACCGGCACCCAGCCCGGCCGCAAGCCCTCCCCGCTGCATTCCCTCCCCTTCGAGCAACTGCTGGCAGGCATTTCGGGCAACCGCTGAAACCGGACACAGCGAACTTTCAGGGACAGCCGGTCGTTGTGCCGGATATGAAATGCCCTGTGGATTCCGTAGACCTGCTGATGACCGAGCGCAGCGGGGTGGAAATTGACTACTGTCCGCAGTGCCGTGGGGTCTGGCTGGACCGTGGCGAGCTGGACAAGATCCTGGACCGGGCCGCGGACCTGATGCCCGGCACGGCGCCTGCCCGGCCGGCACCCTCCGCCTCAGGCCCCACACCGCCGCCGCTCTATCCCAACTTCCAGCCGGGGCGTGAGCAGCCCCGATATGACGACCGGAAATACGGCAAGCAAGGGTATGACCGGGACTACGACCGCCGGCATAAGAAGAAGGAAGGCTGGCTGGGGGATCTGTTCGATTTCTAGCCCGGAGCCTTAATCGTCGAGCAGTTCGATGAACTCCCGGGCCTGCTTAATGGAAATATCCGAGTGGCGGGTCAATGCCATGGCAGCCGCCTCCGTATCACCGTTCCGTGCCAGGGTGCGGATCCTGCCGTAGATCTCGTCGTTAAGCATGTTGCTGCTGACCTCGCGGGTGACGTCGCCTTTGCTCACAATGGCGCGGTAGCGGTAGGGGAACCGCTGCGGCTCGTCGTCGTCGTCTTCGTCAGGCTCCTGGGCGGCGGCTTCCGGGCTCCGGTAGGGCTGCGGGTGTGCGGCCAGTGCACCCACCGCATCGCGGGAGGCGCGCAATCCGTCGCCAGTGGCCTCGTAGTACAGCTTGATGGCGGCCATGGCCTGCCCCTGGGCGATGAGGGCGTAGAGCCGCCGGTGCTCGTCCTCCGAGAGCTTGGCTGCAGCTGCACGGGCAAGCTCGGCGGAGGACGCCGCGGGCTGCGGAGTGGCGGCCGGATGTGCTGCCTTGCGTTTCCCAAGAGCGCGCATGGCAAGAATGACTCCAGCCACTACTGCCAGGAGGATAAGGACAGGGACCACAAGCGATTCCATTGTTCTAAAGCCTTCTATGTGTTTCCTGGCCGGTGCCAGATTTGTTTGCCTGCATCCTGCTGTGCAGCGTTCTGGCCATGGCGCGTCTTCCCCTCCAGCCGGGCACGGGCAGCGGTGGCCGCTTCGACCTGTGCTGCATAGTGCCGGGCCGAACGTTCGGCAAGGTCGCGCTGATATTTTTCCGCGTCGGAGATGCCGGAGTCCCGGGGGCTCAGGGCGGTGAAAAGACCCCAAAGGAGCGCCACCAGGACAATTGCCGGCAGAAGCACCAGCAGCAGTTCGCCCATACCTAGAGCTTATGCCAGATCCACGTTATCCACAGCAATATTCACGCGGGGGCATACAGTGCGGCGGGGAGTAGCGGAAGGGCCGAGAGGGGAATATGAGAAGCGCCACTTGCTGCACGTGGCGAGTGTCACTGGAATCGTTTGTTCACCCCCAGGCCCAGGCGAAGCGGCGGGGCCTGTGGATGAAATTCCACAGAAGAAATATTTACTCCACAGACTGAACGTATTGTTTTCGCAGGTCAGAGGCACTTAGGGGACAAAAGTTTTTTTCTTTCCACAGGCTTTCACACAGGCTGTGCACAAGCTATGCCCCTCAGTGCACAGGTTATCCACAGTCTGTCCGGCCTGCCGGCTTTGCGGCCCGGGCCCGGGGGGCTAGCGTAGCGGAGTACCTGTTGTGAGGGTATGAAATGGTTCCGGCATTAGGGACGAAAGTCCAAACTGCGGCCAGTAACTGTCCTCAGGAGAGGCCTCTGTGGAAAACCTGTGGACAGTGGGGATAACTCCCAAACACCTGCTTTTCGGTTGGCGGCAGCATTGTCGGACCCCGCCGGTAGAACTGGACAGGTGGCTGGGCACGGACTTTTCCGGGTGAGCCTCAAACAGGACAGTAACCACCGGGCAATCCATGTCCCGGTACAGATGGAGGACGGCAGCTTTGTCAATCGCGCAACTGGACCCGGTAGAGACTACCCGCGGATCAGACTCCAGCCGAAAGCCTCCCCAGGACATCGCCGCCGAGCAGTCGGTTCTTGGCGGCATGATGCTGTCCAAAGATGCCATTGCTGACGTGGTGGAGATCCTCCGGGGCCAGGACTTCTACCGTCCGGCCCACGAAACCATTTACGAAGCCATCATCGACCTCTACGGCCGGGGTGAGCCCGCGGACGCAGTGACTGTCTCGGACGAGCTGACTAAGCGTGGCGAGATCAACAGGATTGGCGGCCCGGCCTACCTCCATGAACTGATCCAGACCGTTCCCACGGCGGCCAATGCCGGGTATTACGCCGAGATCGTGGCAGAACGCGCCGTCCTGCGGCGCCTCGTGAATGCCGGCACCAAGATCGTCCAGCTGGGCTACGGCTCCGATGGCGAGGTGGAGGAGCTGGTCAACCAGGCGCAGGCTGAGGTCTACGCGGTGGCTGAGCGCCGGACGGCCGAGGACTATGTGGTGCTCAAGGACGTCATGGAGTCCACCGTGGACGAGATTGAGGCGTCCGGGCACCGCGGGGAGGGCATGACCGGCGTCCCCACCGGATTCTATGAGCTTGACGAACTCACCCACGGCCTCCACCCCGGGCAGATGATCGTGATCGCTGCCCGGCCCGCCGTCGGTAAGTCCACCTTCGCGCTGGATTTCGCCCGTTCCGCGGCCATCAAGAACAACCTGGCAACGGTCATGTTCTCGCTCGAAATGGGCCGGAACGAGATCGCCATGCGACTCCTCTCGGCGGAAGCCACCATCGGCCTGCAGGACCTCCGCAAGGGGACCATCAAGGACGAGCAGTGGTCCAAGATCGCCACCACGATGGGCCGGATGAACGACGCACCGCTCTTCATCGATGACAGCCCTAACATGTCCCTGATGGAAATCCGCGCCAAGTGCCGCCGCCTCAAGCAGCAGCACAACCTCAAGCTCGTCATCCTGGACTACCTGCAGCTCATGAGCTCCGGCAAGAAAGTGGAATCCCGCCAGCAGGAAGTGTCCGAATTCTCGCGTGCCCTCAAGCTGCTCGCCAAGGAACTCGAGGTCCCCGTCATTGCCCTGTCCCAGCTCAACCGTGGGTCTGAACAGCGGCAGGACAAGCGCCCCATGGTTTCGGATCTTCGAGAGTCAGGTTCCATTGAGCAGGATGCCGACATGGTGATCCTGCTCCACCGCGAGGACGTCTACGACAAGGAATCACCGCGCGCCGGCGAAGCGGACATCCTGGTGGCCAAGCACCGTAACGGCCCGACGAAGGACATTGTGGTCGCCTTCCAGGGCCACTACTCGCGGTTCGCGAACATGGCGGCCGACGCCGGCGGCGGCGGCTTCTAGCAAAGGCGTCAGGCCGGAGCGGCCTGCCCGGCATCCTGTCCGGCCAGGCGGCGCGCCTCGGCCTGCTCAAGCAGGTGGTTCGGCAGCCGGTTTCCAGGGGCGGTGCCCCGGATCTCCAGCAGCTCGCGCGCATGCGCGTGCAGTCTCTTGTCCTCCTCGCTGACCGGCACCCACGTGGGGACAGGCACGGAGTTGCCCTCGGCGTCGCGCGCCACCATGACGGTGAGGCAGTAGGTGGTAAGGTTCAGCTCGCCGCCCTTGGGGTCGCCGGACCTGACGTGGACGGCAACGTGCATGCCCTTGGTCCCGGTGTAGACCAGCCGGGCCTCCACCTCCACCACGTGTCCGATCAGCAGCGGCCGGTAGAAGCGCACGCCGCCGGAGAACACCGCCACGGTGTCCCTGCCGCAGTAGCGGGACGCGCAGACATAAGCGGCCTCGTCGATCCACTTCATCACGATGCCGCCGTGGACCTTGCCGCCCCAGTTCACGTCGGTGGGGGCCGCCATGAACCGCAGGGTCACCCGTTCGGCCGTACCGGCATCGGTATATTCCTGCCGGTTCATAGCTTCCACAATCTGTTCACGGACCTTGATGCGGGCCAGGGCGTGGTCGCGCTGCTCGATCTCGGCGGGTGTGGCGGGCTCGAACTGCCGCACGGGAATGGGTTTGCCGTCCTCGCCCACCGCCACGAAGATCACCATGCACTGGCTGCGCATGGTGGCGGGCCCGCCCTTGGGATCCCCGGAGGAAACCACGGTGCGGATATGCATGGAGGACCGGCCGGTGTACACGATGGTGGCTTCCACCTCCACCATATCGCCGCTGTTCACGGGGTCCGCGAAATGGATGTTTCCGACGTAGGCGGTGACGCAGTAGGACTTGGCCCAACCCACCGCCGCAGCATAGGCGGCCTTGTCCACCCACTCCAGGACTGTCCCCGCATCCACCGAGCCGCTGTGGCCCACATCCATCGGAGCGGCCAGGAAGCGCAGGGTCACGGAGTTCGAAGTGCCGGTCGCAGTCATGGTGCGATCATACTGACGCCCCCGGTTACCGGCGGGTTGGGGGCGAAACACGACGCTGCCCCGCCCGCCGGAAAGGCGGACGGGGCAGCGTCGCGGAACCCCCTAGCCGGCGTGGGTGTACACGATGTCCGGCTGGGCAGGAAGACCCATTCCTTCACCGATGAAGAAGCCCGGGTGCGGCGGCTGGTTGTAGGAGATGTTCTCCCGCGCCACGGACAGGCGGTACACCGGATCGTGCATCAGGGTCCGGAGCCGGATGTCCGTGCCCGCCGTGGTGGTGTAGATCCGCAATTCGGTGCTGTCAGCTGAAGGCCAGGCGATTTCCTCGCGCCAGTCACCCAGCAGGTCGGCCTGGATGGCAGGCGTGCCCTTGGTGCTGTTGTTCGACTTTGCACCCGTTGCGGTCAGCAGCCGTTCGCTTGTTGCGGCCTGCCAGTTCCACTTGGCGACGCTGGGCGTTCCGGTGCTTGTGGTGGCGTCCCAGTCGTGGTCGACGATCTCACGGAGCAGGTCGCCGTCCCACCAGGCCAGGAAGTTGGCCGCAGGAATCTTTTCGGCAATCAGCTCACCCCTGGCGGAGCGGAGCTGGCCGACGGGGGAATTCCACGCGGCGTCCCCGCCAATAGCCCAGCCCTCGGCGCCGGGGTGGCGGGGATCGATGTCGCCCATTGCAGCCCGACCGGTGTCCTTGACCGCAGGAATGCTCCACAGGACAGTGCCGGTCTTCGAGTCGCGGAAGGTGGCGCCCCGGTTGCCGCTGGATCCCATGTCCTCGTGGGCTGCAAAGGTCTCCAGCCCCGGGCGGGACGGGTCGAAATCGCTGGTGTGGATGGCGTCGCCGTGGCCCAGGCCGGTGGTGTAGAGCGGCTTGCCGTTGTCGTCGATGGTCATGGAACCGAAGACGAACTCGTCCTTGCCGTCCGCGTCCACGTCGGCAACGGACATATTGTGGTTGCCCTGTCCGCGGTACTGCGCCCCGCTGGCGTCAGAGTCGAAGATCCAGCGTTTGGTGATCTTGCCGCCCACAAGGTCGTAGGCGGCCAAGACTGCGCGGGTGTAGTAGCCGCGGCTGAACATCATGGACGGGCGTTCGCCGTCCAGGTAGGCCACGGCACCCAGGAACCGGTCCACGCGGTTGCCGTAGGTATCGCCCCATGCCCCCACATCCCCGCGCGGCGGGTCGTAGGCCACGGTGTCCATCACGGTGCCGGTGGCGCCATGGAAGACGGTGAGGAACTCCGGGCCGGTGAGCACATAGCCGCTGCTGTTCCGGTAGTCGGCGCCGCCGTTGCCGATGACCGTTCCGGCGCCGTCACGCGTTCCGTCCGCGGTCTTCATGGCCACTTCGGCCTTGCCGTCGCCGTCGAAGTCGTACGCCAGGAGCTGGGTGTAGTGCGCCCCGGCACGGATGTTCGGTCCCATGTTGATCCGCCAGAGCCTGGTGCCGTCCATCCGGTAGGCGTCCACGTAGACCGTGCCGGTGTAGCCCGCCTGCGAGTTGTCCTTGGAATTGGACGGGGACCACATCTGGATGATTTCGTACGTGCCGTCCCCGTCCAGGTCCGCGACGCTCGCGTCACCGGCGGAGTAGGTGTAGGGCTGCCCGTCTTTGGTGTAGTCGTCAGCCGGTTTGTCAAGCTTCACGGCAAGGTAGTCCTGCGCCAGCGGCGTGAACTCCGCGGTCAGCTGGTCCCCACCGGCGCCAACGGCCTTGATGGCGTAGCGGGAAGCGGCCGTCCCGGCCGGGTCAAGGAAGGTGGTGCTGTTGCGGATGGGCTCCTCGGTGAGCTGCACGCCATCGCGGATCACGTGGAACCCAATCTGCTCCGGGTCCAGGCCCAGCATGCGCCAGCCCACCCGTACACCGCCCTCGGTCAGGAGTGCCACGGGAGCACGGTCAATCTGCTCCATCTGCCGGTTGACCACCGTGACCTTTTCCGTGCCGATCACGGGGGAGGGGAGCGACTCGCCGCCCTTGTTGACGGTGGTCACCCGGTAGTAGTACCTGATGGTGGTCAGCACGGTGTAGTCCGTGAAGTTCACCTCGGACGCGCGGCCGACGTACTCGAAGGGCCCGTCCGGCGAGGTGGAGCGGTAGATCTGGTAGGCGGCGGCGTCGGCCACCTTCTGCCATTTGAGGGTGACGCTGGTCTTCTCCACTGCCTTGATGTCCACCTTGGCGGTGGCAGCCGGGACCGGGGTGGCCGGATCAACCAGCGCGGTCTCCGCGGTGTTGGAGCGGACCGACTCAAGGCCGGTGCTGTCCAGGGCGGTCACGAAGTACTTGTAGGAGAGCCCCGGGAAGGCGGTGGTGTCCTGGAAGGCCGGAGCCGCCACGTTTTCAGCCACCAGCTGGGGCTCGGTCTCGAAGGAGGCCTGCCGGAACACCTTGTAGCTCGCGGCGTCGGCCACCGGATCCCAGGCAAGGTCCACGGTGGCGGGGTCTGCGGCGGCGTTCACTGCAGTGGTGCGCAGGTTGGTGGGCCCGACCAGCAGCGGGGTGACCTCGAGGCCGTTGAGCCGCTGGCCCGAGCCGCTGATGGCCAGGTTCAGCTGCCCGTCAGAGACCAGGACCTGGTTGATGATCTTGGTGGCGGAGGATTCCCTACCGGAGGATACCTGCCCGAACGGGATGCCTTCGGCAGCAACGTCCGTCCGGGTGGAGCCGATCCAGTCGCTGTGGTACGTCTTCAGGGCGTAGGTGCCGTTGGGGACGTCCAGCCGGAACTCAAAGCTACTGCCGCTCAGGACGAAGTCCCGGAGGAGGTTGCTGGTCACGGCACCTCGGTCGCGGTCGCTGAGGACGGAGGTGTCCTTGAAGCCGAACGTCCGCTCCGGGGTGTAGGCAATGGTCCGGTTCACCTCGGTGTAGCCTGCTTCCACCGGTGCCCCCACCGGGCCGAAGTCGAACTTGTACTTCGCCTTTTTGGTGGTCAGGGCCAGTGCGTCGCTGGGCTCAGACAGGCCCTTGCCGTTCATCGCGGCCACCCGGACGCTGTAGGCCGTGCCTTCGGCAAGTCCGGCCAGGTTGGCGGTGGGAACGGTGGCGGTGGTGGTGAGCTGGTACGAGCTGTCGGGTTCGTCGGCCAGCTTGCGGTACACCTTGTAGATGTCGGCACCTTCCACCGGCTGCCATTTGAGCAGTGCCCCGGCATTGGAGATGCTGCCCGCCACCAGTCCCAGCGGCTTTGCGGGAACGGACGACGGCGGCGCCACCTCCCGGACGCGCGTGGCCAGGGGCAGGTTCAGGCTCTTCACGCCGCCGGCGACCAGGCGGGCGATCTGGATGGCGCCATATTCCTGGAAGTGGGTGTTGTCCACAGTGCCAGTGGGCCGGTTGGGGTATACGCCGGCATCAACATGGAGGAAGACGGACTTGGTGTCCTCGGGGCCGATCTGGTCGTAGTACGCACGGCTTGAGGCGGAGAGGTCCACCAGGGCCACGTTTTCCTCGGCTGCAAGCTCCTGCATCTTGGCAACGTATTCGGGGAAGCTGACGCGGAATTTGCCCGTGGCCTCGTCGTAGTCGCGGCGGCCCACCGGCGTCACCAGGATGGGGGTTGCACCGCGCTGGCGGGCGCCATGGACGTAGGTGCGGAGGTATTCCTTGTAGTCGGCGGGAGACGCATACCGGTCATCCACGCCGATGGTGGCGTCATTGTGGCCGAACTGGACCATCAGGTAGTCGCCGGGGTTGATGACGCGGAGGATTTCGTCCAGGCGTCCCTGGCTGATGAAGTTCTTCGAGCTCCTGCCGCCGATGGCGTGGTTTCGGAAGGTCACGGCGCCGTCGAAGTAGCGGTCGATCATCTGGCCCCAGCCCGCCTGCGGGACGTAGCCGGGATCGTAGGTCTGGACCGTCGAGTCGCCAGCAAGGTAGACGCCGGGATCGCTGGTGGCGGTGCGGGGGGCCCGCGCGGCGATGACCAGCGAGTTGATTTTGGCCGCGCTGCCGCTGAAGTCGAGGTTCAGCTGGCCGTCCACCAGTGAAATGGGGAACTCCATCTCCAGGTACTGGCCGGCAGGCTTGTCCGTGAGCTGGACCTTGGCCATTTTCTCCGCTGTGATGGCGATGTTGGTTGCTTCCACGGCGTCGCCGGCTATCAGCTTGACCGTGTAATCGCCGTTCGGAAGGTCCACGAGGAAGGTGCTGCCCTGGGCCAGCACGAAGTCGGAACGGAGGGCGTCGCCAGTGCCGCGGTCCGCGCCGGAGGTGGCGGCAGTGTCCGCAAAGCCGAACTTTCCTGCTGCGGAGTACTGCGTGCCGGCATCCACATGCGTATAGCCGGCCGCCGTTGCCCCGGGACCGAAGTCGAACTTGAACCCGCTTCCCACAGGCGGCAGGGCGGTGTTCGCATGGACAGCGGGGAGGCCGGTGAAGGCTATGGCAGCCGAGGCGATGGCTGCGGTGGCGGCCTTGGCGCCGGAAGCGGCAAGGCGTCGTCGCCGTGGCGGGCCTTCCAGGGTTTGGAGGATAGGTTGCGGGGGTTGGTTCACGGACATCTCCTTCGATGAGCGGTAGCAACGCAGCCTGGTCGGTTGGAACGATTCAAAAGCAGTGCGCTCCAGAGGGTGCACGTTGCATTTGAGGGTGGATCCCGAAGGGGGAGCCGGGTAAAGAGGCTGAGACCTGGGTGCGGGTGATGCAGCTCGCACGCTGCACTCACCATGGTCTATCAGCTTGCCGCGCGGCAAGGCAAGCGTTTTCCCGATCTTTCCCGGACGGAAATGATATTTGCTGTTCGAACTTGTTGGCCAATGATGCCCGGCTTGGTGGTTAAATGCCCGACGGCGGCCGAGGCACCTGGGTGCGCGGCCGCCGTCGGGCGTTAGCCTTCCTGGTTCCTATTTAGGCCAGGACGGCCAGCCTGGAGTTGTTGCGGCCGAAGAGAGCCCGGTCCACCGAGAGGCGGCCGGCACCGGTAAGCGCCAGCGCGAAGGCTGCTGCGGCCAACAGCAGCACCAGTTCGTAGCCGCCGTTGGCAGCGAAGACACCTGCGGAAGCGTGGACCAGGAAGAGGGCGCCCAGCATGTCGAGGGCCAGGAGTGCGGCAACGACCCGGGTGAGGATGCCCAGGATGAGGGCAATGCCGCCGGCGAGTTCGAGGACGGCTACCGCCGGGGCCGCGATCTCCGCCGCGGGCACGCCCATCTTGGCGAAGGAGGCCTGGGTGCCGGCGATGGTCCACTCGGAGAACTTCTGCCAGCCGTGGGCTGCAAAGAGGAAGCCAAGGACGATGCGCAGGGCGGTGAGGGCGGTGGTGGTAAGGCGGGACTGGTTCATGCCTTCCAGTCTTCAGCAGAGATAGTTGAAGTGTCAACTATCCTGCCTGAAGTGTGAACTTTGTCATGAATGTCTATCCCAAGGCGCGGCCAGGGGTCTCCCCGTTAAGCTGGCACGGTGCCCCAACCATCAACTCCCCTTCGCGTGGCAGCCCGCCGGAGCCACGGCCGGGAAATCCTCCGCCTCGCCGTCCCCGCCTTCGGCGCGCTGGTGGCCGAACCCCTGTTCCTGCTCGCGGACTCGGCCATCGTGGGGCACCTGGGGGTGGAGCAGCTGGCCGGGGTCGGACTGGCATCGGCCGTGCTGCACACCGCCGTCGGGCTCATGGTGTTCCTGGCCTACTCAACAACCCCGGCGGTGGCACGTGCCATCGGCGAGGGGCAGCTGGGTAAAGCCTTGGCGGCGGGGCGCGACGGCGTCTGGCTGGCACTGCTGCTAGGCGTCGTCCTTGCGGTGGCCGGCTTCGCGGCAGCTGAGCCGCTGATCGGGCTGATGGGCGCGGAGGGGGAAGTCCGCACCTTCGCCGTGGATTACCTGCGCTGGTCCATGCCGGGACTGGTGGCCATGCTCCTGGTCTTTGCCGGGACCGGTGTCCTCCGTGGCCTGCAGGACACGCGGACGCCGCTGGTGGTTGCCACCGCCGGCTTCGGAATAAACATTGTCCTGAACCTGTGGCTGGTCTACGGTCTCGGCTTGTCGGTCACCGGCTCCGCGGTCGGGACCAGCCTGGCGCAGTGGGCCATGGCCTTCGTGTATGTGGCAATGGTCCGGCGCAACGCCGTCCGGCACGGCGTCAGCCTCCTCCCCAGCTGGCGGGGAATCCGGAGCATGACCAGGGTGGGGTCGTGGCTCATGCTGCGCACCCTGAGCCTGCGCGCAGCCATCCTGGTGACGGTGCTGGTGGTGACCGGGCAGGGCGCCGTGAACCTTGCGGCGCACCAGCTGGCGATGACAATCTTTTCGTTCCTGGCTTTTGCCCTGGATGCGCTGGCAATTGCCGCCCAGGCACTGATCGGCAAGGAGCTGGGGGCGGCGAATGCCGCCAAGGCGCGTGCGCTCACGCGGACGATGATCCGCTGGGGCATCGGCTTCGGCGTGCTGACCGGCCTGCTGCTGGCGGCGGCGGCGCCCTGGGTGGGGGCACTCTTTACGGCCGACCGGGAGGTGCAGTCCGTCCTGGCTGTTGCCCTGTGGATCCTTGCCGCCGGCCAGCCCGTTGCCGGGTATGTCTTCGTCCTGGATGGTGTGCTGATTGGCGCCGGGGATGCCAGGTACCTGGCGCTGGCCGGACTGGTGAACCTCGCCGTCTATCTGCCCCTGCTGGCCGCCGTCGCCTGGTCCGGCGCCGCCGGGGTGGCGGGCCTGGGCTGGCTTTGGGCCGCCTTCGCAGTGGGTTATATGGCCGCCCGGGCAGTGACTTTGGGCCTCCGCGCCGGGGCGGACCGGTGGATGGTCCTGGGCTCGGCCTGACTGTTGCGCCCACCCTCGATACACGGCGAAGCGCTCCCCACTAAACTGGTCCGGTGACGCAACCACTTACCCCCGCAGGCGCCGCTCCCAAAGCCGCTCCCCGGTCCGACCTCTGGAAGCCGGTCCTGCTCCGCTCGGCGGCTGCGCTGGTGTTCGGTGCCGTGACCATCTTCTGGCCCTCGCCCTCCATTGAAGTCATGGGCTGGGCCGGCGGGTTGTACCTGCTGGCCACCGGCGTGGTAACCCTTTGGGGTGCGCCGGCCACGGGATTCCCGCGGGAGGCCGTGCCCGGCAAACTGCTCTCCGCCGCGGGCTCGGTGCTGACCGGTGCCGGTTTCGCGCTGGTGCTGCTGCACGGCGACCTGCTGTTCGCCGTCGTAGCGGCCCTTGGCCTGGGCGCCGCCGGGGCGCTTGAGCTGTGGTGCGGCCTCCGCCACCGCGGCCGGCACGTCCTGGCCCGGGACTGGATCGCGTCCGGCATTATTGGTCTCGGAACCGCCGCCGTCCTGCCCTTCTTCATCAGCCTTGGCGCCCACGCCCTGCTGGGGGTGGCTGGAGGCGGCGCCATCATTTCCGGCGTGTTGTGGGTGCTCTCCGGCCTGACGCTCCGGCACGATGCCCGGACCGGCGCCCCCAAGCCGTAAACTAGGAGGGCGCGGTTCTACTTCTCGTAGAAAATTGGGCCGGGCGCACCAGCACATCACCTAAACCAGGACGGCCGGCATGCCGCCTGCAGGGAGGACTTACAGTGGCAGACCAGCATCCAGGAAAACCGCGCAGGCTGCGGACCTCGGTGAAGGGGCCGCTGATGTTCTCCGCGTTCTGGGCCGTCGTCACCTTCATGGCGGTACTGATCTTCGCCTCAGGAGGCAGTGCCAAGACGCCCCGCTTCGACCTCGCCTTCACCGGCGCCGGCATCGCCTTCATCGTCACCCTCGTCATCGCAGCCATGCTTTCAATGAGCTACAAGGAAAACGCCGAGCACCTGGGTAAGGGATCCGGCATCAACCTCAGCTCAGCCAAGAAGTCCTCCCATGGCTTCGGCGCTCCGGGTGTCTCCAATCCGCCCGCTTCCGACGCCGGCCCTGAAGGACCAGCGGAGCGCTGACCCGCCTGCGGGCAGGCTTTCCGCCTGGTCAGCCCGCTGCCGCCTGCCGTGCCCGGTAGGCGGCCACGTGTGCACGGTTGGCGCAGTTCCCGGTATCGCAGTAGCGCTTGGACCTGTTCCGGGTGAGGTCAAGGACAACGGCGTCGCAGTCTTCCGCCTCGCACGTGCGCAGCCGGTCCATCTCCTTGCCGCGGATCACGTCCGCGAGAGCCATGGCCGCTTCCGTGCTCATCCGGTCAGCCAGCGGGGCTTCGGGCGCAGCGGCATGCAGGTGCCAGTCCCAGCCGTCGTGCTTGACCAGCTGCGGCAGGGCGTTGGCCGAGCGCAGCAACCGGTTCACAATGCCCACCGCCGTCTCCTCATCCGCGGCCCAGAGCCCGGCGAGTTCCCGGCGCAGTGCGCGGACGCTGTCCAGTTCCGCGGCGTCCCTGGTCCTTGATCCGGTAAATCCCTCGGCTTCCAGAAAGGCGTCAAGGTCCGCCTGGCTGGCCAGCTCCTCCCGGCCGTTCGCCGCTGAATTGATGAGGTCCACCACGGAGCGCAGCGCCACCTCAGTGTCAGGGGCAAAAACCATCTTGACTCCTTACAGCGCAGACGGGTACTGTCATGACCAATACCCCACTTTACTCCTGACAGGAGGCAACGGTGCCTGCCGCCAACAACCAACCCCAGAGCCGTGTGGCCCAGGTGGCCGGCCGGGGATTCCTGGCGTCCGGACTTGGCATCGCGCTGTTTTCCTCCGCAGTCTTCGGAACCTCCGGCTCGTTCGCCAAAGCACTGCTGGAAACCGGCTGGTCCACGGGAGCGGCCGTGACGCTCCGGCTGACCGGCGCCGCCCTGATCCTCGCCATCCCGGCCGTCCTTGCCCTGCGCGGACGCTGGCACCAGCTGCGGGACAACTGGCTGACCATCCTCTTGTTTGGCCTGATCGGGGTGGCAGCATGCCAGTTGTTCTACTTCAATGCGGTGGCCCGCCTGTCCGTGGGCGTCGCCCTGCTCCTGGAGTATCTGGCGCCCGTCCTGATTGTGCTGTGGCTCTGGGCCGCCAGCCGGAGGCGGCCGCGGGCGCTGACGCTCGGCGGTACCCTGCTCTCCCTGGCCGGCCTGGTGCTGGTCCTGGACCTCACCGGCGCGGTGAAGGTGGATCCCGTGGGCGTCCTTTGGGGGATTGCCGCAGCGGTCTGCCTGGCCATGTACTTCTTCATCACCGCCAGGGAGAACGACACCCTGCCCCCGATCGTGCTGGCCTCGGGCGGCCTGATGGTGGGGGCAGCGGTCATGTGGCTGGCCGGTGCAACCGGCCTGCTGCCCATGACCTTCAGCACAGCGGACACGAAGCTCGGGGGGTGGGTTGCCCCGTGGTGGGTTTCCCTCGCGGGCCTGGTGGTCCTGGCGACAGTCCTCGCCTATGTCTCCGGCATCGTGGCTGCCCGGGCCCTGGGTTCCAAGGTGGCGTCCTTCGTCTCGCTCACCGAGGTTCTTTTCGCGGTGGTCTGGGCCTGGCTGCTGCTGGGCGAACTGCCGGGTGCCATCCAGCTGCTGGGCGGTGTGCTGATCGTAGGCGGCGTCATCCTGGTGCGGCTCGATGAACTGCGCGCCCCGGCCGCGGAAACGGCAGCAGGGCCTGGCAAGGAAGCCGAACCGAAGGCGCCGTCCCCGCTGGAGCACGCGAACGACGTCGAACCCGTCCCCTAGGCCGGGCAGCAGCAGCCGGCAGCCAAGGCTTAAACGGTAGGGCCCGGACACCGTGTGGTGTCCGGGCCCTGCTGCAAAGCCTTCGCGACCGGAAGGTTAGCGGGAAGCCTGGCTCTGCTCTTCAGCGTTCCGCTTGGCCTGGCTGCCGGCATCCTTGAGTGCCTCGGCAACCTTGGTCAGCATGGCGGTGTGGGTTCCGGACCACTCGTTCCGGAACTTCTCCGCGTCCGGGCCCTCCCAGTTGGTGCTGCTCAGAACCTTGGTGAGAGTGGACTTCTGCGTCTCGATCTCGGACGCACCTGCCTGAAGCTTGCTGCCGAGCTGGCGAAGCTGCTCAACGTCTGCACCCCAAATAGCCATCAGTTTCTCCTCTTGGTTAGTGGATCCGAATATGGGTCGGCATCCCCCGGCCTCCCGGCTCATCCGGAAGATCCATTGCCTAGAACCTATCCCGGCCGCTCAAACAGTGTCGATGGGCACCCCTGCCCATGCCGGACTCCCCATGGACGGACGCCCGCCACCCCGTACGGAAGGGGTCGATCCCAGGCGCTCCAGAGCCTAGCATGGCCTTATGTGCCGGAATATCCGAACCCTCCACAACTTCGAGCCGCACGCCACCTCCGAGGAAGTGCACGCCGCCGCCCTGCAGTACGTGCGCAAGATCAGCGGCAGCACCAAGCCCTCGAAGGCCAACCAGGCAGCCTTCGATGAGGCGGTCCACGAGATCGCCCACATCACCCAACACCTCCTCGATTCGCTGGTGACGCAGGCTCCGCCCAAGGACCGGGACACTGAGGCTGCCAAGGCAAAGGCCCGTGCCGCCGTCCGGTACGGCGCGGCCTGAGCCGCCCTGGTTTCCCGGCGGCCGGCCGGCAGGTTACTTGCCGAAGCTGCGCAGCCGCAGCGAGTTGGCCACCACCAGGACTGAGCTCGCAGCCATCGCGGCGCCGGCGATCATGGGATTGAGCAGCCCCAGCGCGGCCACCGGAATCCCAACGGCGTTGTAGAAGAAGGCCCAGAACAGGTTCGTCTTGATCGTCGACAGGGTCTTCCGCGAAAGCTCGATGGCCTGGGCCACCTGGGCGAGGTCGTTGCCCATGACGGTCAGGTCCGCGGCCTCGATGGCCACGTCGGTACCGGAGCCCATGGCAATCCCCAGGTCCGCCTGCGCCAGGGCCGCAGCGTCGTTGACGCCGTCGCCGGCCATGGCCACCGTTGCCCCGCCGGCCTGCAGCCGGCGGACCGCCTCCACCTTTCCTTCCGGCAGAACGCCCGCATAGACGTCCGCTGCATCAATGCCGACGGCGGCGGCCACCTGGGCGGCCACGGCGGCATTGTCACCGGTCAGCAGGATGGGCCGCAGCCCCAGGTGCTTCAGCCTGGCAACAGCCGCGGCGGACCCTTCCTTGACGGTGTCCCGCAGGCTGATCACGCCGGCCGGGGCACCGTCCACGGCAACCCAGATGGCCGTGGCGCCGCCCGCCTCGGCCGCCGCCAGCACCCCCTGCTGCCCTTCTGCAAGTGAAATGCCGTTGTCCTCAAGCCACCCCGTGCGGCCGGCCACCACCAGCCTGCCCTCCACGGTGCCCAGGACTCCGCCGCCGGGCGCGGAACGGAAGGCCTGGACGGCAGGCAGGGCGGCGCCGTCGTGCATGGCCTCCCTTGCCGCTGCGGCGATGGCGTGCGCTACGGGGTGCTCGGACGCCGCCTCCACCGCTCCGGCCAGCCGGAGCACATCGTCCTCCGTGAAGCCGCCGAAGGCCGCGGTGGCGTCCACGGCAAGGACTCCGGTGGTCACCGTCCCGGTCTTGTCGAGCAGGATGGTGTCCACAGTGCGGGTGTCCTCGAGGACCTGCGGGCCCTTGATCAGGATGCCCAGTTGCGCTCCGCGGCCGGTGCCTGTCAGCAGGCCAACCGGCGTGGCCAGGCCCAGCGCGCAGGGGCAGGCAATGACCAGGACCGCGACGGCGGCCGTGAAGGCGGGGCGCACCTCGCCGCCCGCCACGTCCGGGCCGGAGAATAGGAGCCACAGCACGAAAGTGGCCGCCGCAATGGCCAGGACCACCGGCACGAAGACAGCGCTGATGCGGTCCGCCAGCCGGGCGATGGGCGCCTTGCCCGTCTGCGCCTGCGACACCAGGCGGGCCATGTGTGCCAGGGTGGTTTCGGAGCCGACCCTTGCCGCCTTGACCAGCAGCCTTCCGGAGGTGTTGATGGTGGCGCCGGTGACGGCCGAACCGGGTCCCACTTCCACAGGAACGGACTCGCCGGTGACCAGGGAGGCGTCCACCGCTGAGCTGCCCTCCACAACTACACCGTCGGTGGCGATCTTCTCGCCCGGGCGGACCACCAGGATGTGGCCCACCTGCAGACGGTCCGCGGGGATCCTCTGCTCCGCGCCTTCGTGAAGGATGGTGGCGTCCTTGGCGCCGAGGTTGAGGAGCGCCTGCAGGGCATCGCCTGCCTTCTTCTTGGCATTCGCCTCCAGGCACCTGCCCAGGAGCAGGAAGGTGGTGACCACCGCCGCCACCTCGAAGTAGAGGCCGCCGGTTTCCATCCCCTCCATGCCGGGGTGTTCGGTCATGCGGGGGTCGGCCGCGAGCTGCCAGGCGGAGAACAAGTACGCCGCGGCCACGCCAAGGGATACCAGGGTGTCCATGGTGGACGCGAAGTGCCGCGCGTTGATGGCCGCGGCCCGGTGGAACGGCCAGGCGGCCCAGGTCACCACCGGCAGTGCCAGCGCGGCAGCAACCCAGCCCCAGTTGGCGAACTGGAATGCCGGAACCATCGACACCAGGAACACTGGCAGCGTCAGGACAGCCGCCACAAGAAGGCGGGGTTTCAGCTGCCCGGCAGTTCCGCCATGGGCCAGATGGTCATGTTCGACGAAGGCGCCAGCGGGTTGCGCCGCCTCCCCGCTTTCGCTGCCGTCCGGCGCAATGGGGTCCGGCGCTGGGGCGTGCCGCAGCGTTGCCTTGTACCCGGCTGCGTTGACGGTGTCCACCAGCTGCTCATCACTGATCCCTGGGGGCACCGTGACGTGGGCCGATTCGAGCGGGAGGTTGACTGTTGCCTCCACGCCCTCGAGCTTGCCGAGCTTCTTCTCCACGCGGTTGACGCAGGAGGCGCAGGTCATGCCCTCGATCTCGAGTTCCACCACGCGGGTGTCCGGCGGGCGGAGCAGATCCTGGTGACTCATGTTTTGTCCCCGTTGGCCCTTCAGGCTTCGTTGGCGACGACCAGGTACCCGGCCTCCGCCACTGCTTCGCCGATTTCCGAGGGTGACAGCTTTTGCGTGGACGTGATGGTCACGGTGGAAATGCCGCCGGGGCTGAGTTCGACGTCCACGGCCTCCACCCCCGCGAGGGCCTCGAGTTCTTCGCTGACCGCGGAGACGCAGTGGCCGCAGGTCATGCCGGAAACGTTGACGGTTGTGATGGTGGGGGAGGTGGTGCTCATGGCTGTCTCCTGATGGTTTGGCCGGCGGTGGCCGGCAATGGGTGCAGTTGGGGTTTAGCGAAGCAGCCGGCCGATGGCGTCGGCCGCTTCCTTGACCTTTGCATCGATGGCTTCGGCGCGCGCTTCCGGGTCGGGTTCCGCGGCGGCCCCCACCACGCAGTGGCCGATGTGCTCCTCCACCAGTCCCAGGCTCACGGCGTGCAGGGCTTTGGTCACGGCGGAAACCTGGGTGAGGATGTCGATGCAGTATTTGTCCTCATCCACCATCCGCGCAATGCCGCGAACCTGGCCTTCAATGCGCTTGAGCCGGCGGAGGTAGGCGTCCTTGTTTCCCGTGTACCCGTGTTCCGGCACGTGCTGCACTGCGGACCCGGCGGTTGCCTCTTCAAAGGAGTTCATGAATCCACCGTATACCCCTGAGGGGTATCAAATCAAGTACCCCCTAGGGGTATAAAGGGACATCCCAGAGCAGGGCACAAAAAAGCTCCGGAGTGCGTTATTGGGGGATACGCACTCCGGAGCAGCTCTTGGGCAAAACCGGTGTCCACCTGCGTGGATCGGTCTGCTTGAATCAGCTTACTGGCTGGTATTGGCGTCCGCCAGCACCGCGAATAACTACTTTCGCTTTATTTTCAGCGTGCCGTTTCCGTCCCCTGTCGGCTGCCCGCGGACGGGTCATGGCCTGTCCTCGTGCGCCGGCATCCGGTAAGGCACCACCAGGACGGGCTTGCTCTGGTGGTGGGTCAGCCATGCTCCCACGGAACCATTCAGTGCCTCTGAAAGCCGGTGCGAGAAGCCGCGTTCGGACGTGCCCACAACAATGATCGGAACGTTGGCTTCGGCCGCCAGCCGGCCCAGTGCACGGGCGGGATCACCGGCAAGGGTGCGGAGTGTCCAGTCCACCACGCCGCTGCCGGGCGGCACCTTGTCCACGGCTGACTGGATGTCTGCCTTCAGTTCCGCCGTGAGGGTCCGGATGTCCTCGTCGTCGGCGTCCGGATGAAGCGACAGGCGGTGGGCCGAGCGGGCAGGGTCCCACTCCACCAGGTAGCTGGCCTCGTCCACATACGCGCACACCAGGGGCGTACCCAGCCGTGCGGCCAGGGTGGCCGCGGTCTGCAGGACTTCCGGATGCTGCTTGGGCATGATTCCCACCAGCAGGGGGGCAGTTCCACTGAACCGTTCCGATGTCATAGCTCATTGTGCGCCCGGGCAACTGCCTTGAACAGGTCCTGCCGGATCACATAAGCGCAGGTGAGGCCGTTATCACCACGTTCTTGCCCCACGGGTCCTCCGTGTAGCAGGAGATGAGGACCAGCCGGTTGGGCACGATGTCCCAGATGGGGCTGTCCTTCAAGCTGGACTTCACGTACGTCGTCACGCTGTCCACCTGGTAGGGCAGGGTTCCCGCGGCGGTGTCCACCTCAAAGCGGTCACCCACCCGCGAGGCCGAGCTCAAGTGGTTAAACGGGGCCTCCGCTCCATCCCAGCTGTGGCCGATCACGTACGTCGTGTTGGCTGAGCCCTCCCCGGGAGTCCCGAACGGAACCAGCCAGTAGCCGTCCTTGGTTTCCGGCGGCACGATGGTCCCGCTGTCCTGCGCGGCGCCGTCGAGGTCCAGCGGGTGTACCGGCACGTCAAAACCTGCCGCCCCGTACCGGATGCGCACCGGAGCCGCCGCCTCCGGCAGGGCGGAGGCGGATGACGGCGGGGCAGCCGCGGTGGGCGCCGTCGGCGGGCTTTGTATATCCCGAGTGCTGGGTGCCAGCGGTGCGGTGGTTGCCGGTGCAAGGGTTGCCGTTTCAACGCTTTCGACGGCGGCCGGCTGCGGCTGGTGGAGCAAAGGGCCGCCGAACGTAATGGCCAGGAATGCCAGGATTCCGGACAGGAGGATGGCGAGGTCGCCGCGGTCCCAGCGGCGCCACCGGCGGCCGGTCCGGGCCGCGTGCCGGCTGCGTTCCTGGGACATCTGTACTCCTCACCTGGCGGGGGATGATGGGAAGGAAGGCGCCCCGCCGGGCACTGGCGGGACGCCTTCCTTGTCAGTGGCCGCGGAAAGCGGCTCGGGCCGCGGGCTTAGCCTGCTGCGGTGGCGTCGGACCTGCGGCGTACGGCCACTGCGGCTCCTGCTGCCAGCAGTGCGCCCAATCCGGCGACCCAGGCGGGGGAGTATTCAGCCCCGCCAACGGCCGTCTGTGCGTTGTAGCCCTTGTTGGTGCCGAGGTTGGTGGTAGCGGTAGCGGTGGCGGCAGCACCGGTCGGTGCCGGCACCTGCGGCGTGGCGGCGGCAGGTTGCGCGGGAACCACCGGCGCACCAGCAGCAGGCGCCGCGGCCGGAGGAACAACCACCTCGGGGGCCGCCGGCGGGTGGACCACCGGCTGCTCGGCAGGCGGCACCACGACGGTTTGTTCGACCGGCGGCGCCACCACCGGCTGCTCTACGACCGGGTCAACGACGACGGGTGGGTCGACGACCGGGTCAACTACGACGGGAGGCACCACGACCGGGTCAATGATGACCGGCGGGTCCACGTCGACCGGCGGGTAGACCGGCGGTGTTTCGCCCGGCGGCAACGGGGCGCAATTGGCGATGTAGGCGATTTTTCCCGAATTGGTCCAATTCAGTCCCTCAGGCATTTTCGGCGTCGGCGGGATGATGTCGTCCGCGTGCTGGCGGTGGCCGCCGATCCCGTTGGCATCAAACTCCAGCGGAGTCCAGGCTCCGCCCTCGTCGTGGCAGACGACGACCCTGTCCGATGCGGCCAGGGCAGGGGCAGTGAGGCCAATCAGGCCCAGCCCTGCCACCCCCAAAGTGGCTAAAGTGCGTTTCATTTTTTCTCCCCAGTGATATGTAGCGGTCCATGCGCGCGGGGAGTGCCAGCGTTGACGCCTTGTGCCCCAGCAGCACGGTCAGCTTGCTTGAGGTTTCAGGCTAGGAGCGGCGGCGGGGGCGGGTCGCGAGTAGGAGGTACTCGACTTTGCGCGCCGCTGACGTGCGGCGATACCTGCTCCTACGCGGAAACGGGGGAGTACTACTTGTTCTGCGGCGCGAAGCGGCCCACTCCGTGATGCTCCCTTGTCCGCGGTTTGCCCCGCGCCTAACGTTGAAGCATACGAAAGGTGTGTGGACGTCATGGAAATCTACATGTGGTGGCTGGACCTGGACCTCGACACCAAGGAGTGGCTGCGGGAGAACCTGCGTGCCGAGGAACTGCCCCTTCCCGTGCTCCAGGGCATCGCGGAGGCGGGCGGACCGCACCCCGACAACCCGGCAGGAGTGCTCAGCGACGCCGACTGGGACTTCATAGAGACCCAGTCGGAGTTTGTCGACTAGCGCAGGGGCGGCCGGGAACTCCTGCTACCACATAACCGTTGCGGGCCGCCCGCAGCGATGGTTGCATGGGGGCATGGCATCCGCAGAGAGTTATGTCGTAGCGATCGGGACCAAAAAAGGACTCTGGCTGGCTACCAGCCGGGACAGGCGCAACTGGTCCTTCACCGGCCCCCATTTCCTGATGAGCGAGATCCCCAGCATCGGGATCGATACCCGCAAGGGGCGCACCCGGATCATGGTTGGTGTCCGGAATGAACACTGGGGACCCACGGTTGCCCATTCCGACGATCTCGGCGCCACCTGGTCCGAGCCGGAGCAGGGGGCCATCAAGTTTCCGGAGGACACCGGTGCGGCGGTAGAGCGCGTGTGGCAGATTTATCCGGATGCCGAATCCCGGCCGGGGGTGGTCTGGGCCGGTGCGGAGCCCATCTCCGTGTGGAAATCCACCGACGGCGGCGAACATTTCGAATTGAACCGGGGGCTCTGGGACCACCCGCACCGAAGCGAGTGGGGTGCCGGCTACGGTGGTGCGGCGGCCCATTCCATCGTGGTCCATCCCGCCGGCGACACTGTCCACGTGGCCATGAGCACCGGGGGTGTTTACCGGTCGGTGGACGGCGGCACCTCCTGGGAGCCCCGCAACAAGGGAATCTCAGCCTACTTTCTGCCCGACCCCAACCCTGAATTCGGCCAGTGCGTTCACAAGATCGCTGCGGATCCTGCCGTTGACGGCCGTCTCTATGCCCAGAACCATCACGGCGTCTACCGCACGGACGACAATGCCGACACCTGGACCTCCATTGCGGAGGGCCTGCCCGCAGACTTCGGGTTCGTGATGCTCACCCACCCCCGGCGCGGCGGGACGGCCTGGGTGGTGCCGCTGAAGGCGGACGGCGAACGCATTCCGCCCGATGGCGAACTGGCGGTGCACCGCACTGACGATGCCGGCTCCACCTGGAAGCGGCTGGCGTCCGGCCTGCCCACCGGCGAATACAACAGCGTGCTGCGCGACGCCGCCTGGGTTGACACGGCGGAACCCGCGGGCGTGTACTTCGGCACGCGCGGCGGCGCTGTCTATGCCAGCGCGAACGAGGGTGAGACCTTCACGGAAGTAGCGACACACCTGCCCGATGTGCTGTGTGTCCGGGCGGCAGTGATGGCGGGTGCCTGACATCGCAGTTGTCCTGCCAAGCGTCCTGCAGCCTCTCGCCGGTGGGCAGTCCGTACTGACTGCGCCCTCCGACGGGCCGGTGACGGTGGGAGAGCTGCTCGATGCGGTGACATCAAACTATGCGGTACTCGCCAGGCGGCTCCGCGACGAGACGGGTGCCCTGCGCCGCTTCGTGAATATCTATGTGGACGGCGACGAGGTACGTCGCCTGCAGGGGCTGGAAACGGAGGTGGCGCCGGGCCAGGAGGTCCTGGTGATCCAGTCGGTGGCCGGCGGCTAGGTTGTGCCGCCGGCCCAACACATCCCATGAAGGAATGATCATGACAAAGCAGAGCCTGCAGTCCGCTATCGACCAGCAGGGCGGCAGCGCCGTAGAAGTGTTGCGTAATGCAAAGTCCAGGCCGTTCACGTTTCCGGTGACGCCTGAATTCACCAACTGGCGAAGCGAACAGGCTTCCTGGCGTGACTCATGTGCCCTGCTTGACCAGTCGCACCACATGGCAGACCTCTTTGTCACCGGTCCCGACGCCACGAAGTTCTTCACCTGGATCGGCACAAACTCCGCCGCCGCCTACCGCGTGGGCCGGGCGAAGCAACTGGTCGCAGTCAATCAGGACGGCTACCTGATTGGCGACGGCATCCTCTTCCACCTCGGCGAAAACTCGTTCGACCTGGTGGCGCTTCCCATGCTGAGCGATTGGGTTGAATACAACATCTCCACCGGCGACTGGGATGTCACCCTCGACCGCGACGACCATTCACTGATCCGCAAGGGCGATCCCAAGCTCTTCCGGTACGAACTACAGGGACCCAACGCGCTTGCCATCATCGAGAAGGTCACGGGCAAGCCGGCACCGGAACTGAAGTTCTTCCACATGGGCGAGGTGGAGATCGAGGGGCGCCGGGTGGGTGTACTGCGCCACGGCATGGCGGGGCAGCCGGGCTTCGAACTGTGGGGTCCCTGGGCCGATGCCGCGGCGGTGCATGCCAAACTGCTGGCCGACGGCCAGGAATTCGGCATCACGCAGGTCGGCGCGAAGGGTTATTCCTCAGCCAACCTTGGGTCCGGCTGGGTGCCGTCCCCGCCGCCCGCCATCTTCCAGCCCGAGCTCAGGGAATACCGCGATTGGCTCGACCTGTCGAAGGCGGGCTCGCTGGGAGGCAGCTTCTACTCGACCGATGTAGCCGACTACTACGTCACGCCCTATGACATTGGACTGGGCCGCTCCGTGTCCTTCGACCACGAATTCCTCGGAAAGGAAGCGCTTCAGCGTCACTCGGAAAACCAGCGCCGCACCAAAGTAACGCTGGTGTGGAACAACGAGGACGTCGCTGCAGCCCTCGGGTCGATCCTGGGTGAGGGCCTTCCGGCCAAGTACATTGAGCTGCCCAAATCACGCTACGCGCTCTACCAGACCGACAGGATCCTAAAGGACGGCGAGACCATCGGCATCTCGTTCGACGTCGGCTACCTCGCCAACGAGCAGGTCTTTCTATCACTGGCAACGCTCGACGTGGCACATGCGCAGACCGGAACGGAAGTGGTGGTGGTCTGGGGGGAGGAACCCAACTCCCGCAAGGGGCAGGTGGAGCGCCACCGACAGGTCGAAATCCGTGCCACCGTGGCTCCGGCGCCCTTCTCGGACTACGCCAGGAGCGGTTACCGCGCGCCATGATTGAGGTTGGCTAACGTTCGCTTCAAAATCGTTGACAATTAAGTATTCGATCCGTAGCGTCGGTCTCGAGCGGTCGTGACGGATCGCGCCGCCCGGAGCAATGACGCGACAGGAAGGTACAGGGTGGCCGCAAGCCTGAGCCTCAACGACGTGAACTTGCACTTCGGCGGCGTCAAGGTCCTGCAGGAAGTGAGCTTCGACGTGGAGCCGGGCGTCATCTTCGGGCTCGTAGGACCCAACGGCGCCGGCAAGACCTCCCTCTTCAACTGCATCAGCGGCCACTACAGGCCCAGTTCCGGTTCCATCACCATCGATGGCACCGAGGTCCTGGGACATGCACCGTTCCGCCTTGCGCGCCTTGGGCTCGCCCGTACCTTCCAGCATCCGGCCCTGCTGTTGCATGCCACAGTCCTGCAGAACGTGCTTCTTGGCGGGCACACCAGGCTTCCTGGCGGACCTGTTTCCTGGGCATCGCGGTTGCCCTACACCGCCCGTGCTGAGCGCGGGATGCGCGAGGAAGCGCTTGAGCTCCTTGACCACGCAGGGTTGGGCTGGGCCGCCCACCTGCCCGCCGACGAACTCGCCCACGGACTACACAAGGGCATCGAGTTGTGGCGTGCCTTGCTCTCCCACCCCTCGCTGCTGCTGCTCGATGAGCCTGCCGCCGGGCTGTCCCATGCTGAGGTGGAGCAATTTATCAAGACCGTGAAGCGGCTCCGCGCCGAGCAGGACGTCACGATCGTCATCGTCGAGCATCACATGGGGCTTATCTCCGCGCTCACCGACCGGGTGGTGGTGCTGGACCACGGGCGCAAGCTCATGGAGGGCACCGCCGCCGAAGCCCAGTCCGACCCCCGTGTCATCGAGGCCTATATAGGAAAGGACGCGGTGGATGGCGCTGCTTGAACTTGCCGGCGTGACAGCGGCCTACGGGCCCGTGCAGGTACTGGACGGGGTGGATCTCACCGTGCCGGAGGGCGGGTCAGTCGGGATACTGGGCGCAAACGGGGCGGGCAAAACGACGACGCTGCGCGCCATCAGCGGCACGGTGCGCACCAGCGGACGGATCAGGTTCGAGGGACGCGATATCCGCGGCCTGCGCCCTGACCAGGTGGCGGCGCTGGGGGTCGCCCACGTTCCGGAGGGCCGCGGAACCCTCGGCCAGCTAAGCGTTCGGGAGAACCTTCTGGTGGGGGCCTACCTGCGCAAGGACCGGGCAGCGATCTCTGGCGATATCGATTATTGCCTTGACCTGTTCCCGCAGTTGCAGGACCGCGTCGGTTCGCGGGCGGCGTCACTCTCGGGGGGCGAGCAGCAGATGCTCGCCGTAGCCAGGGCATTTATGGCCCGGCCCAAGTTGCTGTTGCTCGACGAAGCATCCCTCGGACTTGCCCCGAGCACCTCAAAAGCGGTGTACCAGGCGATCAGGCGGCTGCGGCTCGAGTCCGGCATTGCCATGGTGGTGGTGGAGCAGAACGCAAATCTGGCGTTCTCGCTGGTGGACACTGCCACCGTGCTTGAAACTGGACGCAACGTGCTGACCGGATCTTCCACCGAACTTAGAGGCATGGACGAGATCCGCCGTGCTTACTTGGGGGGCTGAACCATATGGGCACCTTCATCCAACTGGTGGTGGACGGGCTCTCGACCGGCTCCATCTACGCTGCTTTGGCCCTCGCTATCGTGCTGGTGAACCAGGCGACCGGCCTGATCAACTTCGCCCAAGGCGGCATGGCCGTGCTGTCCGCCTACATCGCCTACGCCCTTACGCGGCTCGGCCTGCCCCTCGTCGTCGCCATCCTCATCGCAGTGGTGGTTTCGTTCCTCATCGGGGCAGTAATTGAGCGGTTTCTCATCCGCAGGTTCGAGGGGGGCGATACCCATACTGCGGTGGTGGTAACCATTGGCTTGCTCACCCTGGTCACCGGTATCTCCGCTGTTTTTTGGGGCTACAACAACCTGCCGTTCGAGTCGCTTTTCCCGCTAACCGGTGTGGAGATCTTTGGCGCGGTGGTGAGTGTCCGGTCCATCGCCACAACGGTCACGATCCTGGCGATCATGGTGCTTCTGCAGGTGCTCTTCCTGGGCACCAAGCTTGGACTCGCGCTCCGGGCTGTCGCAGATAACCCGGCCTCCGCTGCTTTTTCAGGCCTGCCTGTCGGCAGGCTGCTGATGGTGGGCTGGGGCCTGGCCGCGGTTCTGGGCGCGATCGCCGGCGTCCTCGTTGCCCCGCAGCTGACCCTCACCCCGGGCATGCTTGACACAGCGCTGGTCTACGCGCTCGCAGCGGTGATTTTGGGAGGCCTGAGCAGCCCGATCGGATGTGTTATTGCGGCGTGGGCCATTGGGGTCCTGGAGAACTTGGTGGCCGTTTACGTGCCGCTCGTGGGCCATGACCTCAAGATCGCAGTGCCGTTTGTACTGATCTTCGTCATCCTGGTCATCCGACCCCAAGGCCTGTTCGGGCGGAAGGTCGTGGTGAGGGTCTGATGCGTACGCTGTCCTCAATCTTTGCGAAGGGATCCATCCGCATCATCCTTATAGCAGTGGTGGCCATCGCGCTGATCATTGCCCCGCTCATCCTCCCGGCATTCACGAACCAAACGCTCGTGCGCATTGGCGTTTATGCCGTCGCAGTACTGGGGCTGAACATCGTGATGGGCTACACAGGGCAAGTGAACCTCGGGCAGATCTTTTTCCTCGGGCTCGGCGCTTATGTGACCGCCTACGGCGTCAAGGCGGACTGGAATATCATGCTGGTGTTCATTGCGGCCTGCGTCGTGCCGGGCCTTGTCGGGCTGCTTGTGGCGCTGGCGGCAGCCCGGCTCGGTGGCCTCGCAATCGCCATGGTCACCATCGCTTTGCCGATCGTGGGTGTTCCCCTGGCCAAGCGGCTCGACGAGTTCACGGGGGGCTCGCAGGGCATCTCGGCCCGCTTTACGGACGCTCCCGACTGGTCAGGGCTCTATAACGACCAGTGGCAGTACTACATCGTGCTGGTGGTCACCGTCGCCGCGTTCCTGCTGGGCCGCAACCTCGTGCGCGGCAAGTACGGCCGTGCCTTCACGGTGGTGCGGGAGAACGAAGCCGTTGCCGCGTCCATGGGTATCTCGCCGTACCGTACCAAGGTGCTCGCGTTCACAGTCGCCTCCATATTTGGTGGGGCGAGTGGCTTCCTTTACCTCGCGGCCGTGCAGTACACCTCGCCCGAGACCCTCAGTTTCGGCCACTCCATCGGTCTCGTCGCCGCGATGGTCATCGGCGGCGCGGGCAGCATCATTGGTGCGCTTATTGGTGGCGCCTACTACGTTTTCGTTCCCCAGTTGACGAACGCCATCGATCCCAACCTGACCACCATCAGCCAGGGCGCGATTCTCCTCGCGGTGCTCTTCCTGTTGCCCCATGGACTGGTGAGCCTTCCACGGGTGATCCGCCGTCTAAACCGCCGGCTCACCGCCCGCAGCACATCACCGGGGAATCCCCCGCAACATAACTCTCCCGTGCATCAACCGGCTTCTGAGGCCGCGCGGGAGGGACTCGAAAAAACAGAGAGGCAAGATCGATCATGAAAATCAGAAAAATGCCAGACGGGGTCCTCGGTATCGTCGCGACGGCGTCGATCATCGCGCTCTCCCTGTCAGGTTGTGCCCGTGACGGCGGTGGCCAGGGCGGCGGCTCCGGGGCCAGCCCCGGGATCACGGACACGTCCATTACGTTGGGCGTCACCACTCCCCTCAGCGGTCCTACAGCAGGACCTGGAACCTGCACCGTCGCGGGCCTTGCAGCCTACTTCGGCGCCGTCAACGCGGCAGGCGGCGTGGAGTTCGGTGACGGCAAGACGCGCACCGTCGAGATCAAGTCCTACGACGATGCATATGATCCGCAGAAGTCGTTGTCGAACTTCCAGCAGATGATGTCCGACGGCGTCTTTGCCGTCACGTCCGGCCTCGGTACCCCCACCAACCGCGCCTTCCGTGATGCCGCCATCAGCCAAGAGGTCCCCCAGGTGCTCGTGATGACCGGTGACCCCCTGTTCAGCGATCGGGAGGAGAGCCCATGGCAACTCGGCTTCGTTCCGATCTACCAGAACGAGGGAGCAGCCTTCGGTGAGTTGCTGGCGGAATCGCAGGGGGAGCACAAGGTCGCCATCCTGTCGCAGAACGATGACTACGGCAAAGGCTACGTAGAGGGCTTCAAGGAAGCCATCGAGGGTGCGGACAACGTCACGGTTGTCGGAGAACTGACGTACGAGGCTACCGATACGTCGGTCGACGCCCAGCTGACCCAGCTGGCGTCGTCCGGAGCGGATGTCTTCTTCAACGCCATGTCCATCACCCCGCTGGTGATCTCGTCGCTGCAAAAGGCCCAGCAGATCGGCTGGAAGCCAAGCTGGTTCCTTCCGTCCAATACGTCGAGTCCCACCGCCATCCTCCAGCCCGGCGGTGCGGATGCGTATCCGGGCATCTACTCGGTGTCGTTCTCCAAGGCCCCGCAGAGCCCGGCATTTGCAGAGGACGAAGACGTCGTCAAGTTTCTCGCCGACCTCAAGGAGTATGGCAACTACCCTGACATGCCGGCCTTCCCGCACTGCATGTGGAGTTACATGGTGGGAGCCACACTGGAAGGGGCTTTCAAGAATATGAGTGAGCCGACCCGTGACAGCTTCATGACGGCGCTGCGCGACATCAAGGGCCTGCAGGCGCCCCTGATGCTGGAGGGCACGGCGGTTGACACCACGGTCGACGGACAGCCGGCCGTGTCTTCGGTCCTGGTGCAGAAGTACAACGGCAGGGGTTACGACACGGCGGAAAGCTTCGGCTAAAAACCCGCCTTCACCGTTGCGGCAGCGCCGCCATCTCCGGAGTTCCGCCGGGAATGGCGGCGCTAAACGTGGGCTGCCCTGGCATCGGAAAGCATTTCCAGTTCGTCGATAAGCCTGAGCCCCCTCTGCGCCCAGGCGATCTCGACCCGTGCCCGGTCAACAAGTCCCTCATAGGTAAACCGTTTGAAGGCGATGGTGCGCTCGCGTTCAGCTGGCTCGGTTACTGCAAGGCGGCGGATCAGCATCGGGTTGGCAACTTCAGTGATCTGCAGGAGTTCGTGCTCCCACTGGGCGAGCTCGCTTTCCCACTGTGCAATGTGGGCCCGGAAGAACTCCCGTCCCACCCCGGGAGCCACCGACTCAAGGTAGGCAGCCCTTAGATGGGCGGGATCGCGGACCCTGGCATAGTCCAGCGGTGTCTGCATCCAGTCGAGGAAGGCCCGGTCCCCGGCGTCCGTCACGTGATACACCCGGCGGGTGGCGCGCTGGCCCCTGGGCTGCTCTTCGCCTTCGATAAGGCGCTCGGCCTCCATCTTGCGCAACTCTGGGTAGATCTGCGAGTCCGGAGCATGCCAGACATGCCCCACCGACAAGGAGAACTGCTTCTGCAGGTCGTAGCCTGAGAGCGGCCCCACGCGAAGCAACGCAAGCAGCGCGTACCGCAGGCTCATGGAGTAACTCCTTCGATGACCGGACGCGGGGTCAGGGGGCAAGCGCCCCCTGACAAACCCGGCTACCAGCCTAGGCGGATTTGTAGTTGGTGCGCCACCCGCCTTGGTAGGTTGCCCGGGCGACGGTGGAGTAGGGCACAGGACTGACGACGGCGCGCACCTCGGTCTGCACGTGCGGTTCGACGGCGGCCTTTGCGGTGCCGCCGTCGGGCTCGCCCCACACAACCCTCAGTTCCGTGCCTTCGGGTACGTCGGGGTTGATGGTGGCGAGCGAGAGGGCCCGGCGTTCGTTCGCGCTGTACCCGGTGAACATGGAGTATCCGACGACGGTGCCGTCCGCGTCGATGACGGAGTCGTAGTTCGCCGAGCCGTAGTTTGCGAGCGGCAGGTCAAAGAACTTGTAGCTCGGTCCCTCCACCTTGAACAGCGACGCGAAAATCGAGGTCACGTCCTCTCCGTCCCAAGCCAGGGTGACCTTCTTGCGCTGCGAGGCCGGGTCGATCCGCTCAAGGGCATCGCGGCCAATGAAGTCGTGATCGAACTTGACGAATGAACCGTAGCCCAGCTCATACGGAGTGAGGTAGTAATCTTCTATGTTCGCGGACACGAACGATCCGGCGAGCGTCCCCGTCGCCTCGTATCCATCCGCGGGGAGCCACTCGCGGTAGCCGCGCTCGGCTTCGCCGCTGTAGATCGCGGGCAACGGCGAGGGGATCCAGCCGGACTCGAGGGTGTTGGACGGGTAGGCGCGCGAACCGACAGGCACCAGGCCGAACTCGGCGCCCGCCTCAACGATGGCGTCCCGGATGCGTCCGTGGTCGGGATAGGGCCCCCAGATTTCAAGGCCCGGAGCGCCTGCCATGCCATGGCGCAGGGTGCGGACGCGTGTCCCCTCGATGGCCATTGTTGACATGTTGAAGAACTTTAGCTGTTCCACCGGCCCCCGGTTCAGCTTTTCGATCACCTGCCATGCATTGGGCCCTTGAATCTGGAAGCGGTAGTACTGGCGGTTGACCTGTTGGCCGTAGGGACGGGACGGTGAACGGCGGTCGACGGTAATTTCCAGGTTTGGATAGCCGCCCTTGTCAGCGTGGTAGAGCAGCCAGTTGGCCGCCGGCGCACGGCCTACGTAGACATATTCGTCTTCGGCCTCCCGGAAAAGGATGCCGTCGCCGATAACGTGACCCGATTCGGTGGTGGGCACATACTGCTTTGCCCTGTTCACGGGGAATACGGCAGTAGAGTTGATGGCCGTTGAGGAGATGAGCTTGATCGCGTCCGGTCCTTTCATGAACAGGTTGTCCATGTGGTGGGACTGGTCGTACAGCACAGCCGTCTGGCGCCAGGCGGTCTGTTCCTTGATCCAGTTCTGGAAGTCGGCCGGGACCACCGGATAGATATACGAGCCGATCTGGGAATTGCGGAGCAGGTCCACCGCGCCGCGGGACGAATCAAGGACTTCCTGCAAATTCCTGGGTGCCATGACGAACCTCTCGTTCTGTATCGGTTTGTTGTGTGGTCAAAAGACGATGGTCTGGTTGCCGTGCCGGATGACACGGTCTTCGGCGTGCCACTCCACAGCGCGGGAAAGCACGGCCCTTTCAACGTAAGCGCCGCGGGCCTGGAGATCGGCGGCACTGTGGACATGCGTCACCCGGGCTACGTCCTGCTCGATGATGGGGCCTTCGTCAAGGTCCTTGGTCACATAGTGTGAGGTCGCCCCGATCAGCTTGACGCCGCGTTGCTTCGCCTTGCGGTAGGGCGCCGCGCCTATGAAGGCGGGCAGGAATGAGTGGTGGATGTTGATGAGCGGCACCCCCACCGCGTCAAGGAAGCCCGGCGACAGGATCTGCATGTAGCGCGCGAGGACGACGAAATCCACATTGCCCGCCAGCAGCTTCAGGATCTGTTCCTCCGAGTGCGTCTTGTCCGGACCGGACGAGGGCACGTGGAAGAAGGGAACGCCGAAGGACCGGACATCCTCGGCGGTGTTGGTGTGGTTGGAAATCACCATGGGGATGGTCACGGGCAGTTCACCGCGGCGGTGGCGCCACAACAGCTCGAGCAGGCAGTGGTCCGAGGTGGAAACCAGGATGGCCATTCTCTTGGGCACGGACCGGTCGGTAAGGGTCCACTCCAGCCTCAGACCGGCCAGGCTCGTGCCGAGGTCCGCCTCGATTTCCGGCAGTGCAACGGCAAGGTCTGGCCGGCTGAAGACGACCCGCTGGAAGAAGTCGCCTCCGGCCGGATCGCTGGAGTACTGGTCGAGGGAGACAATGTTCCCTTGGTTCCGGCTGACCAAGGCCGCCACCGCTGAGACTATGCCGGGCTGGTCGGGGCCGTGGACAATCAGGCAGGCCTGGTCCTTGTGGTCGTGGGTATGGAGTGCCATTCGTGCCTCCTCACTCCTGCCCGCCTATGAACCGGCGGACCCAGTCGGCTGTCTCCAGGAGGCCGCCGAAAGTGTAGAAGTGAAGCCCCACTTGGCCAAGGAGCCCATCGCCCTTCACCGCGGATCGATCGGCGAGAACTGCGGCAAGGTCGTTGACGAAGTTGTCTGGACCGGCGACGCCGACGAGGTTGGTGAGTGAAAAGCCGTACTTCTTCACGATCATTGCATTGGCGCCCACACCGAACCGCCTCGCAAAACCCAGAAGGCGTTTTATCCCGGCTGGTCCGGGAGTGCCTACGCGGATCGGAGCGGAGATCCCCCTGGAGCGTACGGCCTCGATCCAGTCAGCCACTGGATCGGTGTCAAAGGCAAACTGCGTCAGGATGACCGCGTTGAGGCCCGCTTCCATGAGTGCCGCGTACTTGTCTTCGAGCGCCCGCCACAGGATCTCCTTCGGAATATCCGGGTGGCCCTCGGGGTACCCGCCGAGTCCGACTTCACGGACGCCGAACTGCTCCAGGACACCGCTGCGTATCAACGCAAGCGAATCGTGATAGGGCCCCTCCGGGCGGGCTGGATCACCGCCGACCGCAAAAATACGCTCGGTGGCGCCAACCTCCTGCAAGCGGCCGAGGAACTCCTTAAGGTGCTGCTCCGACCTCAACCTTCGCGCCGAGATGTGGGGGATGGGAACGAAGCCGAGTTCCCTGGCCGCCTTGGCCGCGGCCACGCGCATCTCAAGGTCTTCGTTGGCCAAAGAGGTCACGTTGATCCGGGTGCCGGGCGGAATTTGCCCCCTTGCCTCGATGAGGGCGGGAACGTCCTTGCCGGTCATCTCGAGTGAGAAGTCCCGGATGAGTTCCAAGGAAGCTGCGCGGTTGACGCCGGGCCTGATTCGAGTGGCCATCGGAGGATCCTTTCGGCAGCTGCAACGGTGCACCCTGCACTCGCAATTTTACCTACGCTGATAGGTAAAAGCCATAGGTACCTTTGCGTAGTCCGGGCCTGTCAGCTGTCCCGCCGCGACTCGGGGTCGAGGCGCGCGACGGCGCGGGTGTCCTGGAACGCCCGGACACCCTCAATACCCTGTTCCCTGCCCATGCCGGACTGCTTCATGCCTCCAAATGGTGCCCGCAGGTCGAGCCGGGTGGCACCGTGGTCATTGACCCAGACATAGCCGCAGACCAGCTTTCCGCCCACTCGGCTTGCCGTTGCGGGGTCGGCAGTCCACACGGATCCGCAAAGGCCCGCCCAGGTGTCATTCGCCGCCTGCACCGCCTCATCCTCAGTGTCGAACGGAATGAGCGGGATGACGGGCCCGAACTGTTCCTGGGTGACCACGCGCAGCGAGGGTTCAGGATCGATCACCAGTGCGGGCCGGAGGAAGTTTCCGCCCCGCAGGTCCGGATCCGCCGGAATCACGCCGTACTCCCTGACCTCGGCACCCGAAGCCTTCGCCTCCTCGATAATTTCGCTGACGAAGGCCTTCTGCGCCGGCGAGTGCAGCGGCCCCATGGTGGTCCCCTCATCGAGTCCGTAACCGATCACGGCATTCTCAAGCCGGCTGGACAACCCTTCGGCGAGCTCTTCCAGCCGGGAACGGTGCACATAAATCCGCTTCGCGGCCATGCAGATCTGGCCCGTGGTGTCGAAAATGGACGCGTAGAGACGGTCCAGGTGCGCGTCATCGAGGACGGCGTCGGGCAGGATGATGGCAGCGTCGTTTCCACCGAGTTCCAGCGTCACCCGCGTCAGCGACTTGGCGGCCATCTCCATGATCCGCTTGCCGCCGGAGACGCTCCCGGTGAAGCATACCTTTGCGATGTCCGGGCTGGTGATGAGGGCGGCCATCTCCGCGTCCTTGCCGGTCACGACGTTCAAAACGCCCGGCGGCAGTTTCTCCGCGATCCTCTGGACCACCCGGGTTGTGGCGAGCGGAGCCGTGGGCGGGGGCTTCACAATCGCCGTGTTGCCGGCGAGAAGCGCGTGCGGCAGTGAGGCCGCAAGGATCGCGATGGGCCAGTTGAAGGGCACGATGACCGTGACTACGCCGATCGGCTGGTATTCCACAGTGGTGGACACCGGGATTCCCGGTGCCGGTGGAAGAAGCTTGGTGGCGTCCACCTCTTCGGCCAGGGCGAGTGCGAGGTTCCACCGGATCTCGAACACCAGCGAGTCCACCCAGGCCTCCATGCGGATCTTGCCGTTTTCCTGGGACAGGATGGCGGCGTCCTCGTCGCGGAAATCGGCGATGCCCTCCAGCGCCGCCCCCATCTGCTCTGCGCGCTCCTGCGCGCTCAGGGCGGCCCACCCGGGGAAAGCTGCCTTAGCTGCCGCAATCGCATCATCGACGTCACCCGAGCCCGCCGCGGCCGCGTGGCCGACGATGATGCCCGGCTTTCCCGGGTCCACGATCTCCATGGTCGAGGCAGCCTGGCGTTCGGCGCCTCCGATGTACAGGCCGGTGGTCACCGGCGCGGACGTGTCTACTGTGTTTGTCATGACTTCACACCTCTCTGTGCTGTGTTGCCGGGTTCTTTAATTTTGTCACTGGCGGACAATGGGCGTTCCGTGGGTGTGGAAGGTTTCGATCGTTTTCATGCCCCAGGCTTGCCCCTTTTTGCGCTCCTCCTGCGTCCACTCCACCACCGGCGAGTCAGGATCCAGCAGCAGGCGGGCGCCGGCGTTGGCCAGTTCGATGCGGTTGCCGCCGGGCTCCCAGACGTAGAGGAAGAAGGTCTGGTTGATGGCATGCTTGTGCGGGCCGGACTCGATGTGGATTCCGTTCTCAAGGAAAATGTCGGCCGCCTTCAGGATGTCCTCGCGGGTGTCGGGGGCGAAAGCGACGTGGTGCAGGCGGTTGCCATGCTTCAGCCAGTCGTCCGAGTACACGATGTCGTAGGACTTGTTGTTGAAGTGGAACCACCATGCGGCGTACCCCCCGTCGTCGAGCCTGATGCGTTCGCTCTCACGTGCTCCCAGTGCGTTCAGCACGAATTCGCCATTTGCCACTACGTCCTTGGCGAGGAAGTTGATATGGTCCAGCCGCCTGGCGTTCACGCCCCGGCCGGGAAAGGCCGAGGCCTGGTTCTTCAGTGCGGGCTTGTCGTCCGTGGCGGTGTACCGCTCGGTCTCGTAGTAGATTGCCAGCTCATGCCCGTCCGGGTCGCGGAACGCGTAGGCAGGTCCCGTCCCCACTTCACCGTCCACCCAGCCGATGCCGAGGCCGGTGGCTTCGATGGCCGCCACCCGGCGCTCAAGCGCCTCCTGGCTTGTGGTCCGGAAGGTGGTCCGTCCGACGCCGGCATCGGCCGAGGCGGAGAGCTTGATGGTGTAGAGCTGGTATTCGTCCCACGTGCGCAGGTACACCGACTTCTTCCCAGCTTCCCCGGCTTCTGCCACGACGCGCATGGCCAGCAGGTCACGGAAGAACCAGAGGCTTTCGTCGAAGGTGGGAGTGAGCAGTTCCACGTTTCCCAAGTGGGCGACGTCGAACGAGGTGTACCCGGTCATGGAACAGTCCTCTCCTCAAGGTTGGGGTTACAGGCGGGGGCGCGGGAAAACGCGCCCCTCGAAGATCTTTCGAGCCGTCCGGAGCGCTGCCGAGTGGGTGACGCTGTAGCCATCCGCGGACGGCTCCACGCCGACGTCCACGTCGAAATGGCCGGAGGGATGCTCGACGCGGAAGGGTCGCTCCGGTGCGGGAAACACGGCAAACCCATGCCCCACAGACCCTTCGGCCAGCACTCCCGCTGCGACAGTGAGGGCCCCAAGGACGCCGATTGACGTGTGTACGCGCACGGGCAGGAAGCTGCGCGTGGCAATGGCGCCGCCTGCCTGCGGCGGGGACAGCAGTACGAGCTTCGGTACGGTTGCGCCGCTGACGTCTTCCATGCCCATCACCTCGCCTGCGGCAAGCCTGATTTCCGCGAGGCGGGCCGCCAGCGCGTCGTCCGCTTCCAGGTCGCCAGGCAGTTCGTTGCCCGCTACGCCAAGATCAGCCGCGCGCAGCAGCACGGTGGGCATGCCGTTGTCGACGCAGGTCATTTCCACGCCGGCGACCCGGTCCAGTACCTTGCCCGTTGGAAAGAGCGCCCCTGTCGACGAGCCGGCGGTGGCCTCGAAGTTGAGCCTGATTGGCCCTGCCGTTCCGGGCACGCCGTCGATCGCGAGGGTGCCGTCATAATCCACGGTGCCGCCGGGGGTGGCGAAATACGCCGTGGCGATGCTTCCGGTGTTGACCATCCGGATGCGCACCTCGCTACGGTCGGCACCGGGCGCCACCAGGCCGCGCTCCACGGCGAACGGTCCTACGCCGGCCAGGATGTTGCCGCAGTTCTGGCGGCTGGTCACAAACGCCGTATCCACGCCGAGCTGCAGGAAGAGATAGTCAACGTCGGCGCCGTCGTCGGGAGATGCCGAGATGACTGCAACCTTACTCGTCAGGGGATGCGCACCGCCGATCCCGTCCACTTGGAGCGGATCGGGGGTGCCCATGATCCGAAGCAGCAGATCGTCACGTTCGTCAGGATCTGCAGGCAGGTCCGACGCGAGAAAGTAGGCGCCCTTCGAGGTGCCGCCGCGCATGAGGAGGCAGGGGATGCCTTCAACGGGCGCCATGGCCCGACCCGTACTCCGCCGCGCTCACGTATCGTACGCCTAGTCTGTCAAGCACCGCGCGCAGCCTATTGCGGTCCAGGCTCAGCTCACCCGCACGGTAGGCCGTACGGGACTGAGCCTCCTTCTCAACCCTCGCGGCGGCGGCCTCGAGGGTTGCCCGGGCGTCGCGGCGCGGCACGCAGAGCACGCCGTCGTCGTCGGCCACGATCACGTCTCCCGGGTGAATAACCACACCGCCGACGGGGATCGGCACATTCACCGAGCCCGCCGTCGCCTTGACCGTACCCTGCGCGTTGATCGCGGCGGACCAGACGGGAAAGCCCATCGCGCGCAGTTCGCGGACATCGCGGACGCCCCCCGTCGTGACAAGCCCGCGCACCCCCCGGTGCTGCAGTGCTGTTGCGAACAGCTCTCCGAACGAACCGTCCAGGGAGGGCGAGGTGGTTGTCACTACCAGCACATCACCCTCGCGGCACTGTTCCACCGCGGCGTGGATCATGAGGTTATCCCCTGGCCAGCACAGGACGGTAACGGCTGAGCCGGCGATCCGTACTCCATCCTGGAGAGGCCTGAGCGAGGCACCCACCAGTCCGCTGCGGCCCATCGCCTCGTGCACCGTGGCGACACCGTGCCCTGCCAGGCCCTCGATGGAGAACGCCTCCGCCCGCTGCACGCCGGTGACCACCACGGGCTTCATTCGAGAACCTCCGTGACCTGGGGGTAGTAGCGCATGTAGGCCTCGCCCCTGGTGTCTACGGGCAGTCCGAGGTTTGGTCCTGCATTCCGTTTGACCTGTACCCCGCGGCGAACGGCGAGGTCCGTGTAGTAGTCCCACATGTGCTGCTGGGCGGGGAGGCACTTCATGGCCTGCTGCTTGGCGGGAAAGGCAGAGGTGATATCAAGCAGGACGTCGGGCTTGAAGTCGCACTGCTCGGGCTGGTGCGGCTCGAAGAAGAACACCGGCGGCGCCCCCAACACCTCGCCGGGAGCGTCGTAGCCAATAGCCTGGGCCAGGATTCTGGCTTCGATCGCCAGCCGGGCAGCTGCAGGATGGTCGCCGTTGTAGGGGTCCACAAGGGGATGGGTCAGTACAACGGTGGGCTGAACCCGGCGATAGATCCGCACGAGCTCATCCAGCAGTTCGCGGCTCGGCAGAAGCGGGTAGTCGCCGGCGTCGAGGAATTCGATTTCTGCGCCCAGGGCCCGGGCGGCCTCCTCAGCCTCCCCGCGCCGAAGCGCCTTGATCTCGTCCAGCGTCTTTCCTGCCAGCCATTGGCTGGCGGATTCGCCACGTTCGCCATAGGAGAGGCAGACGACGACGGCGCGGTCGCCGCGGGCGGTGGCGGCGGCAATCGCGCCGCCGGCACGCCAGACGAAGTCGCCCGCATGTGCGCTGACGACGAGCAGACTGCCCGGATCGCCCATAGTTCAGTCCTTCCGGAATGCTCCTGCAACCTGACCTAGCCCGGTATCCGCGGACAGTGCCAGACAACCACTCTCTGGCACCCCGGTCAAGGCATCCGATACAATTTTGTTAGCAATCTCGATCTCAAGCTCCCGTGCAAATGTCGTGAGTGCGCGGCGGGCCGGACGAAGGAGTTCGCAGTGACGGAGACTTTGCAGGAAGCAGTGGACCGGGAGGGCTCGCCGGTAGGGCTGCTGCGGAACTCGCCGGCCCGCCCCCATGTCTTCCCAGTGACTGCCGAGTTCAGCAATTGGCGATCCGAGCAGCATTCCTGGCGCACCAGCTGCGCCCTGCTTGACCAGTCGCACCACATGACGGATCTCTTCCTGCAGGGGCCGGAAGCGGAAAGCCTGCTCCGGGGGCTTGCGGTCAACTCCTTCGCGAAGTTTCCAGTTGACCGCGCAAAACAGTTCATCGCGGTGAACCACCGGGGCCAACTCATCGGCGACGGGATACTCGCCCACCTGGACCAGGACTCCTTCAACCTGGTGGGACACCCGATGGTGATCGACTGGGTGCAGTACAACGCCGAAACAGGAGACCTGGATGTGGAGGTGGAACGGGACGGCAACTCCATCGTGCGTGCCGGCGACCCCCGCCTGTTCCGCTACGAACTTCAGGGGCCCACCGCCGTCGCAATCGTGGAAAAGCTCATCGGCGGCCCGGTCCCGCAGATCGGGTTTTTCCATATGGCACGCTTCCCGATTGCCGGGCTGGAGGTCCGCGGGATCCGGCATGGCATGGCCGGACAGCCCGGCTACGAACTTTTCGGCCCGTGGGCCGAGGGTGCACGTGTTCGGGACCTGCTGCTTGAGGCGGGAGCAGAATTCGGACTTACCCAAGTAGGGGCAAAAGGCTATTCAACAGCCAACCTCGAGTCGGGCTGGGTGCCCTCTCCGGTGCCGGCGATCTTCTCGGACCCCCGGCTGCGGGCCTACCGGGAATGGCTGCCGGCCTCAGCAGCCGGTTCACTCGGCGGCAGCTTTGGCACGGCGGACATTGAGGACTACTACCTGACGCCCTACGACCTGGACTACGGGCGGTCCATCGCGTTTGACCATGACTTCGTGGGACGGGACGCGCTCGAGGGCATGTCCGAAAGGCCCCACCGCCGCAAGGTGACACTCGTGTGGAACCCCGACGATGTCCAGGAGGCGATCGGCTCGCTCCTGCGGCCCGGCCTCCCGGCCAAGTACATCGACCTGCCGAAGGCGCGCTATGCCCTGTACCAGGTGGACCGGGTGCTCCAGGACGGCGCCGACATCGGGCAATCATTCGACTGCGGCTACATCGCCAATGAGCAGGCGTTCGTCTCGCTGGCCAGCCTGGACTCCGGCGCGGCGGTCACCGGTGCCGAGGTCACGGTGCTGTGGGGTGAGCAGCCCAACTCGGCCAAGGTCCAGGTGGAGCCGCACCGGCAGGTTGCCCTGCGGGCCACGGTGGCCCCGGCACCGTTCGTGCAGTACGCACGCGAAAGTTACCGCGCCGCCTAGCGGCGTAGCCATTCACCCGGAATAAACGAAGGAGAACCCCGATGGCCCGGAAGTCCCTGCAGGACGTGCTCGATGCCGCAGGCAACACCGTCGAACTCTTGCGCAACTCTCAACTTGGCACCTACATCTACCCTGTGGTCCCCGCGGAGTTCACCAACTGGCGGCGGGAGCAGCGCGCCTGGCGCGAGACCGCCGTGCTCTACGACCAGTCGCACCACATGGTCAACTTCTTCATGAAAGGCCCCGACGCCCTCAGGCTGCTCTCGGACACGGGCATCAACAGCTTCGCGAATTTCCCGGTGGACACGGCCAAGCAGTTCGTGCCCACGGCGTCCAACGGCGGCGTGATCGGCGACGGCATCCTGTTCCACCTGGCAGAGCACGAATTCGTCTACGTCGGGCGGGCACCTGCTGCGAACTGGCTCCAGTTCCACGCCGAGACCGGCGGGTACGACGTCGAATGCAGGTACGATGACCGCTCACCGTCACGCCCCTACGGGCAGGCCGTACAGCGGGAGTACTACCGCTTCCAGATCCAGGGGCCCAACGCCTGGCAGATCATCGAGAAGCTCAACGGCGGGACCCTCGAACAGGTGAGGTTCTTCCACATGGGGCACCTGGACATTGCCGGAGGGCGGGTGCGCACCCTGCGCCACGGTATGGCAGGAGCCCCGGGGCTGGAGATCTGGGGACCCTATGAGCAGCATGCCAGGATCCGTGAGGCCGTACTCGAGGCCGGTGCCGAGTTTGGAATCGAACCCTGCGGGTCGCGCGCCTACTCCTCGAACACGCTCGAGTCGGGCTGGATACCTTCCCCGCTGCCTGCTGTCTACAGCAGTGACGCCGAGCGCGCCTACCGTGGATGGCTGCCGGCCACCAGCTACGAAGCCATCAACGCGCTCGCGGGCTCCTTCGTCTCGGACAACATCGAGGACTACTACCTCACGCCGTGGGAACTGGGCTACGGCTCCTTCGTGAAATTCGACCATGACTTCATCGGCCGGGACGCCCTTGAGCAGATTGATCCGGCCAGGCAGCGGAAGAAGGTCACGCTGGCCTGGAACGACGAGGACCTCGCCAGGATCTGGGCGTCCTTCCTCGACCGTGACAACCCCGGCTACCAGTTCTTCGACCTCCCGAACGCCAACTACGGTTCGTCGAACTACGATTCCGTGGTGGACGCCGACGGGACTGCAGTTGGCCTCTCGCTCTTCACCGGCGTGACAGCCAATGAACGCCGGGGACTGTCGCTGGCAACGGTTGACGCCAACGTGGACATCGGGACCGAGGTCCACGTGGTTTGGGGCGAACCTGACGGGGGGTCACGCAAGACCACAGTGGAGCGGCACGAGCAGATCAGCGTGCGCGCCGTCGTGAGCCCCGCGCCCTACGCCGTGACGGCGCGTACGGAATACCACGGCGGCTGGCGCACCGCCGGCGCCACTGCCAAGTGAGCCTGCCGGCTTGCCGCGCACGGCAGCCAGGGTTGCACGTCAGGTGACCGGTGCTGGTTCGGACTGGGCGGATGACACTTCGCGGAGGGCATCGATGACGCTGAGCAGGTGGCTTCGCACAGCGTGCTCGGCCGCGTCTGGGTCCCGGCTGACTACGGCGTCGATGATGGCGGCGTGCTCCAACACCGAGACCTTCGCCCGCTGCGGCCGCGACGAGAGCTTGAACTGGTGCCGGACACTCTGCGCGTGCAGGCGGGCCAACACCTCGGCGGCAGTGGCATGGTGGCTGAGTTCGCGGATCCGTACATCGAGGTAAAGGTGCAGGCGCGCGTATTCGACGAGATCACCCTCGGTGACAGACTCGATCATCCGGGCCCTGAGCCGCTCCAGGGCAGCTGCATCCTCGTCGGATATGCGCGCAGCCGTCTTCGCGGCACACAGGCCCTCAACACCGATCCGTACCTCCAGGATCTCGATGGCCTCGTCCACGGAGATCGCCCGGACCCGGGACCCGCGGTTCGGCAGCCGCTCCACCAGGCCTTCACCTGCGAGTTCGAGCAGTGCGGTGCGTACCGTGGCACGGCTCGCCGAGAGCTCCACGCTGAGGTCGGCTTCGATAAGCCGCTGATTGGGTGCGTACTCTCCCCGGATGATCGCGTCACGGATGACGTCGGTGACCCTCGGGTCGCCGGTGGCCGCCGCTTCCGCCTCCAGTGAATGACCGCGAGATGCCATCTGCACTCAACTCCCAGAATCGCCGAACAAGTGAGGGGCCCAGAGTGAGCACCATTTTGTCTACAATCTTAGGAGCAAGGGGGAAGGACCGCATGCGGGTCGCCGTCCTGGGGCTTGGGGAAGCCGGGCGCATCTACGCGGAGGACCTTTCCCGGCGCGGAGTGGGCGTTACGGCGGCCGATCCGGCGGTCGCCGCTGTTCCAGCCGGCGTTACCCCCGCCGGTGGCGTCGGCGAAGCCGTGCGTGGAACAGGGGTGGTGCTCAGCCTGGTTGGGGGGCATGCTGCAGAGTCTGTCCTCGAGGAAGCGCTGCCCGGGATGGAACCGGCGTGCATCTTCGCGGACATGAATACAGCGGGCCCCGCAGTAAAGCGGCGATTGGCGGAACGCGCATCCCGGCGCAACATTCAATTCGTCGACGTTGGCATCCTGGCGCCGGTTCCACGCGACCGGCTTGAGACGCCCCTGGTGGTGAGCGGTGCGGGCGCGGAAAACCTGCTGCCTGTCCTCACCGGATGGGGAATCCCGGTGACCAGTGCAGGAGGCGAAGCAGGCGCGGCCGCCGGACTGAAGTTGCTCCGCAGCGTTTTCATGAAAGGTCTCGCGGCCACCGTCATCGAGTCAGTCACCGCCGCCAGGGCAGCAGGGGCCGAGGACTGGCTCGTCGGCCAGATCGCCTCGGAACTGGGCCCTGCCGGACCCGAACTGGTGGAGCGTGTACTTGAGGGCACGGCGCTGCACGCCGCGAGACGGGAAGCCGAGATGCGTGAGGCCCGCTCGTTCCTGGAAACGCTTGGCGTCTCCCACCCCATGACGGACGGAACGCTCCAGTGGCTGCATGCCCTGTCGAATCCAACATAGGCGGCGGGCAGTCCTTACTGACTACGCCCGCAGCCGCGGTGTAGGAACAGGCAGGCCTAGGCGACCCGCCACACGCTGCATTCGTCCGTGTTGATTGCCTTCCGGTGGCCAGTGATCCGGTCCAGGATCCAGACGACGCCGATGCCGGGCGCTGTTTCCTGGACGCTGCCGCGGCGGATCACCACGTCGTCGTAGGAGGGGCCCACGGAAAGGCGGGCCTCGATTTCGTCACCGCGGTGGAGCTGGTCCAGGGCGCGGACTCTGGTTACATGCGGGGTCGCTTTCTTCAACATTGCGTGGCCTCCTGGCTGGAGCTGGTGCCGGCTCTTGCCTGCACTACCAAGTGTGGCGGGGCAATGTTGCGCGCCCGTTTCCCCGCGGTTAGGTACCGGTTAGTTCTTCGAGCCGGTGTTGTTTCTGCGGCACCCTACTGGCAGTCCGGCGGGCGTGGCCGGGAAACGGGACCCCTCTCAGGCGGCGCCGCGGCTGCGGTACCCGGCCAGGAAGTCGGAAATCCTTTCCACCGCCTCCTCGATGTCCAGGACGGACGGAAGGATCACGAACCGGAAGTGGTCCGGTGCAGGCCAGTTGAACGCGGTGCCGTGGGAGACCAGGATCTTCTGCTCCTGCAGGAGGTCCAGGACGAACTGCTCGTCGCTGGCGATCGGGTACAGGTCCGGATCCAGGCGCGGGAACAGGTACATGGCTCCCGACGCCGGCACGCAGGTGACGCCGGGAATGGCGGTCAGCAGTTTGTGGGCGAGGTCGCGCTGTTCCCGCAGCCGCCCGCCCGGACTCACCAGCGCCTCAATGCTTTGGTAGCCGCCCAGGCAGGTCTGGATGGCGTGCTGGGCGGGAACGTTCGCGCAAAGGCGCAGCGAGGCGAGCAGTTCAAGGGCTTCCCGGTAGCCCACGGTGGCCGCGAGGGGTCCGGTGATGGCTACCCACCCCGCACGGTAACCGGGCATCCGGTAGGCCTTGGACAGCCCGCTGAAGGTCAGGCAGCACACGTCTTCCGCCACGGAGGCAGTGTGGATGTGGCGGGCGCCGTCATACAGCACCTTCTCGTAGATCTCGTCCGAAAACAGGACCAGGTTGTGCTTGCGTGCCAGGGCAGCGAACTGTTCCAGGACGTGGCGGGGGTACACGGCGCCCGTTGGGTTGTTCGGGTTGATGATCACGATGCCCTTGGTGCGGCTGGTGATTTTCGCTTCCACGTCCGCCATGTCCGGCCACCAGTTCTCCGCCTCGTCACAGAGATAGTGCACCGGTTTGCCGCCGGTCAGGGTCACGGCGGCGGTCCACAGGGGATAGTCCGGCGCCGGGACCAGGATCTCGTCACCGTTTTCCATGAATGCCTGCAGGCACATGGAGATCAGTTCGCTGACCCCGTTGCCGATCACGATGTCTTCCACGCCGATGTTCATCAGCCCATGGGTCTGGTAGTACTGCGAGATGGCGGTCCGGGCGGTGAAGATCCCCTTGGAATCGCTGTACCCTTGCGCGCCGCGAAGATGGTGGATCATGTCCACGACGACGGACTCCGGCGCCTCCAGCCCGAACGGCGCCGTGTCCCCAAGGTTCATCTTGAGGATGCGGTGCCCCTCGGCCTCCATGTTCTTGGCCGCCTGGAGGATGGGGCCCCGGAGCTCGTAGCGGACATTCTGGAGTTTGCTGGAGTGTTGCATGGCGCGCATGGTTGATCTTTACACACAGCCGGCGCGCGCCGCCCCCGTTACGGCGCCAGCCGGTCCCCCTTCCGGTGCACCCGGAACCAGCGGTATCCGTAACGCCCCAGTTCCGCCGTGAAGCCGCCGTCGGGTTCCAACTCCACATTGTCGCCGTCGAACAGGTCCAGCAGCATGGCGTCCTTGTAGGCCTGCGGCGGGGCGTCCTGGCCGCCCACCAGGCCGCTGACCTTTACCGTGTCCTCGCCGAAGTTGTGCAGCAGCACCAGCGTGCCGCCGTCGGAACTGCACGTGTGGGCGAACACGGCGGGCTCGGGCTGGTCGATGACGTTGAATTCACCCCACCCCAGCTCCGCGGACTCGCGGTAACGTGCAATCAGGGTGGCCATGAAATTGAACAGTGAGTCCGGGTCGCGCTTGGCGGCCGCAGCGTTGACGTTCTCCACCCCATACTCACCGCGCACCAGGGGCGCCACCAGGTCCGCCGCTTTGGCACTGGAGAAACCGCCGTTCTTTTCGCTGGTCCACTGCATGGGGGTGCGCACCGCGGCGCGGCTCTTCTGCCGGAGGTCCTCGCCCATGCCGATCTCCTCGCCGTAGAACAGCACGGGGGTGCCCGGCAGCGAGAACATCAGCGAGTACACCATCCGGATCCGTTCCTGGTCGCCGCCCAGCATCGGCGGCAGCCTGCGGCGCAGCCCGCGGCCGTAGATCTGCATGTTTTTCCGGGGTCCAAAAGCGGCAAAGACCTCTTGGCGCTCGCCGTCGCTGAGCTTGTCCAGGGTCAATTCGTCATGGTTGCGGACGAACATGGCCCACTGGTTGTCCGGATGGATGGCCGGCCGGCTCTTGAGAGTCTCGGCGAGCGGGCGGGCATCCTGCCGGGCGAGCGACAGGTAAATGTGCTGCATGGACATGAAGTCGAACTGCATGTTCAGCTCGTTGCCCTCGGGTCCGCCGAAGTACTCCAGCTGCTCCTTGTAGGGCAGGTTCACCTCGCCCAGCAGCACCGCGCTGCCGTTGCGGCGGCTCACGAAGCTGCGGAGCGCCGCAAGGTACTCGTGCGGGTCCCGGTTGGCGGCCTCGTCCTTGGGCTGGCCGCGGGTCTCCAGGAAGAACGGCACGGCATCCAGCCGGAAACCGTCCAGCCCCAGTTCCAGCCACAGCCCCATGGCCTTGGCGATCTGGTCCCGGACGCCGGGGTGGGTGACGTTGAGGTCCGGCTGGTGCTTGGCAAACATGTGCAGGTACCACTCGCCGGTGGCGTCATCCTGCGTCCAGAGCGAGTTCTCCTCCCCGGGGAAGACCACCTCGGAGGACGTGTCCGGGGGAGTGTCCTGGCGCCATACGTAGAAGTCCCGGTACGCGTTGTCCGTCGATTTCCGGGCCTCAAGGAACCAGGGGTGCTGGTCAGACGTGTGGTTGACCACGAAGTCCGCGATCACGCGCATACCCCTGTCCTTGGCGGCGCGGATGAACTCCACCAGGTCGCCGAGCGTTCCCAGCCGGGAATCGACGGCGAAGAAGTCCGTCACGTCATAGCCATCGTCCCGGTCCGGGGACGGGTAGAAGGGCATGAGCCAGATGCAGGTCACGCCCAGGGCGGCCAGGTAGTCCACCCGCTGGGTCAGCCCGGCGAAATCTCCGGTGCCGTCGCCGCCGTCGTCAAAGAACGTTTCCACGTCGAGGCAGTAGATGACCGCGTTCTTCCACCACAGGTCTGACGTCTCGGCGAGCCTCATGCCCGGGCCTTCGACGACGGTTCGGCAGCTGCCGCAGCAAGCTGCGGTTCAGCGGCAATGCCGGCAGGGGTCCCGCCGGACGTGCGAAGGTGCGGAAGAACGTCCGCCGCGAACGCGTCGATGAAGGGGGCCTGCTCCTGCCCCACGAAGTGCAGGTAGAGCTCGTCGAAACCGAGCTCCGCGTACCCGGCCAGCCAGTCCACGTGCCGGGCGGTGCTGGCCGAAACGTTCACCGACTTGCGGACCTGGTCCTCGCCCACGTGCTCGCCCACGCCGTCGAAGTGCCCCGCGGTGGGCAGGTCCCAGGGGACGGGCGGGGCGAAGGTGTTGGTCCGCCACTGGTCCAGCGCAATGGCCGCGGCATCCTCTTCGCGGGGTGCCCAGGAGAGGTGGACCTGCAGCACGGCCTTGCCGCGGCCGCCGTTGTCCCGGTAGGCGGCCAGCATGTCCCGGAGCTTGTCCGCGGGCTGGTTCACGGTGACCAGCCCGTCCGCCCACGCTGCGGCACGGCGGGCTGTGTCCACGCTGATGGCGGGCGCTATCAGCGGCGGCGGAGCGTCCGGGACGTCCCAGATCCGCGCCTGCTCCACCGTCACCAGGCCGCGGTGGGTGACCTCCTCGCCGCGGTGCAGCCGGCGGATCACCTCAACGCACTCTTCCAGCCGGCGCTGCCGGATGTCCTTGGCCGGCCAGGCATCGCCGGTAATGTGCTCGTTCATGTTTTCGCCGCTGCCGGGGGCAAACCAGAACCGCCCCGGGAACATCCCGGCCAGGGTGGCGGAGGCGTGGGCGATGATCGCCGGGTGGTAGCGCTGGCCAGGTGCCGTCACCACCCCGAACCGGAGTTCCGTAGTGGCCAGGGCGGCCCCGAGCCAGGACCAGGCGAACCCCGAATGGCCCTGGCGTGCGGACCACGGCTCAATGTGGTCCGAGCACATGGCGGCATCAAAGCCTGCATGCTCCGCGTGCTGGACATCCTGGAGCAGCTGGCCGGGACTGATCTGTTCGTGCGAGGCGTGAAAGCCGACGGTAACCATCGTTAACCTCTACCGTCCGGTACGGTGCCCTGTCGAGGGCATCCCGGGCCCCGGTACGGGAACCGGACTACTTGTCGGATAAGTTTGGAACTTGTAGTACTGCGTTCCTGCCGACGATGCGGGGGCCGGCGGAACGGGAAGGAAGTACCTCAATGGGCGGCGTGCTGATCGGGCTGGCGGTGATCGGCGTCGTGATCGCCGTGGGGTACATCGCCGCGCGCTGCGGCCTGGGCGGCGAGCCCACTGTCACGGCATTGACGCGCACCGCGTTCTTCATTACCAACCCGGTCCTGCTGTTCACCGTGGTCCTGGAGTCAGACGTCAGCGTGGTGTTCTCCGCCTACGTGCCGCTGGCGCTGATTACCGCCCTGGTCACCGCGCTGCTGTATGTGGGGATCAGCCGGCTGTGGTTCCGGAGGCCGCTGGCCGAGACGGCAGTCGGCGCCATGGCCAGTTCCTACGTCAACGCCAACAACATCGGCATCCCCATCACCCTGTACGCCCTGGGGGACGCCACGCCCGTGGCGCCGGTGCTGCTGGTCCAGCTGCTCCTGCTGGCGCCGCTGGTGCTCACCTTGCTGGACCTCTCCGCCGCCGGCAGGTTCTCGCCGCGGCTGATGCTGACGCAGCCGTTCCGGAATCCCATGATCATCGCCACCCTCCTGGGCGTGGTCCTGGCCGCCCTCGACGTGGAGCTGCCTGAGCCGGTGATGGCCCCGCTGGCATTGCTCGGCGGCGCCGCCGTTCCGGTGGTGCTGCTGGCATTCGGCATGTCGCTGCACGGCAGCCGAATGCTGGGCAGCGGCGGGCACACGGCGGAAATCCTCACGGCCACTCTGCTCAAGTCAGCTGTGATGCCGGCGGTGGCGTTCGTCGTCGGGCGCTTCCTGTTCAACCTGGACCAGCACATGCTCCTGGGCGTGGTGCTGATGGCTGCCCTCCCGTCCGCCCAGAACGCCTTCCTTTTTGCCAGCACGTACGGCCGGGGTGTGGCCGTGGCCAGGGAAACCATCATGTTGTCCACGGCCGCCGCGGCGCCGGCACTGATCCTCATCGTCTGGCTGCTCGCGGGCTGATCCGGCGCGCCGGCGGGCCGGGCAGGGGTTCCGCGCCGGGCGCCTGCCGGGCAAGAATGGGCACATGGAACTTCCCGTGATGCCGCCTGTCCCGCCCATGCTCGCCAAATCCGTCAGCGGCATCGACGGTATTCCGGGAACAGGGAGCCTCAGCTACGAACCCAAGTGGGACGGCTTCCGGTCCATCATCTTCCGCGACGGGGACGAGCTGGAAATCGGCAGCCGCAACGAAAAACCCATGACCCGCTACTTTCCCGAGCTGGTGGCGGCGCTGAAGGAGAACCTGCCGCCGCGGTGCGTGGTGGACGGGGAAATCATCGTGGTGGGCGCCTCGGGCGACCGGCTGGACTTCGATACCCTGCAGCAGCGCATCCACCCCGCCGCCAGCCGGGTGAAGCTGCTGGCGGAACAGACCCCGGCATCCTTCGTGGCCTTCGACCTCCTGGCCCTGGGCGACGACGACTACACCGGCAGGCCCTTTTCCGAACGCCGCGCCGCGCTGGAGAAGGCACTGGCGGCCAGCAAGGCGCCGGTCCACCTCACGGCCGCCACCACGGACAAAGGAACCGCTGGAAAGTGGTTCGAGCAGTTCGAGGGCGCGGGCCTGGACGGCGTGGTGGCCAAGAGGCTGGATGGCCGGTACGAGCCGGACAAGCGCGTGATGTTCAAGATCAAGCACGAGCGCACGGCCGACTGCGTGGTGGCCGGCTACCGGCTGCACAAGAGCGGGCCGGACAGCATCGGCTCGTTGTTGCTTGGCTTGTACAAGGACGACGGCGGCTTGGCGAGCGTTGGAGTGATCGGCGCCTTTCCGATGAAGCGCCGCAAAGAGCTGTTCCAGGAATTGCAGCCCCTCGTGACCGATTTCGACAACCACCCCTGGGCGTGGGCGAAGCAGGAGGAAGGTGAACGGACGCCGCGGAACGCCGAGGGCAGCCGCTGGAGCGCCGGCAAGGACCTGTCCTTCGTGCCGCTGCGGCCCGAACTGGTGGTGGAGGTCCGGTACGACCACATGGAGGGGGACAGGTTCCGGCACACCGCCCAGTTCAACCGCTGGCGCCCGGACCGGGACCCCGAGTCCTGCACCTACGCCCAGCTCGAGGAGCCGGTCAACTTTGACCTTGCCTCCGTCCTGGAGACCGGCCGGCCTTAGGTGTTTCCCCGGACGGCCGGGTTCCTGGCGTCCAGCATGCTCCACAGGCCGTCTGCGCGGCAGGGGATGGACGCGTTCACCAGTGCCCGGCTGTGCGGGTGCCGCGGGGCGGCGAAAAAGTCGCGCGTTTCGGCCACCTCCACAACCCTGCCCTCGAGCAGGACCGCAACCCTGTCGCACATGTACCGCACCACGTCCATGTCGTGGGAGATCACGATCAGGGACAGGTCATGCTCGCGCTGCAGCCGCAGCAGCAGGTTCAGGGTGGTCCGCTGCGTGAGCGCGTCCAGTGCCGAGGTGGCTTCGTCGCAGATCAGGACCCGGGGTTCCAGCAGGAGGGCGCGGGCGATGGTTGCCCGCTGCAGCTGGCCGCCGGAGCATTGGCCGGGGCGCTTGTCCAGCAGGCCGGCATCCAGCTCCACCTCCTTGAAGGCGGCCGCGATCCGCTCGTCCCGCTGTGCCGGCGACAGGTCCCGCCGGGGCAGCAGCGGCGCCTGCAGGCTGGCCCGCAGGGTCATGCGGGGGTCGAATGCGCCGTGCGGCTCCTGGAACACCAGCTGCACCGCCGTGGGCCGCCGGGCTGCGCCGCCGTCGAACCGCCGGCTGATTGTCCCGGCACTGGCCTCGTCAAGCCCGACGATCGCCTTGGCCAGGGTGCTCTTGCCGGACCCGGACTGGCCGAGCACGCCCAGGATCTCCCCGCGGCGGAGGGAGAGTGAGACATCTTCCAGCACGGTACTGCCGCGCCTGCGCCCAAAGCGCTTGCCCACCTTGTCCAGGACCAGCACGTCGCCTTCCCCGGGGGACGGACGACGCCGGGATGCGGGTGCCAGCTGCGCCGCCGCCAGCAGGTCCCGGGCATAGTCCGTTGCGGGGCGGGTGAGCAGCTCACCTGCGGGTCCGCCCTCCACGATGCTGCCGGAGTTCATGACCAGGACACGGTCCACGTACGCGGCGACGGAGGCCAGGTTGTGCGTGATGTACAGGATGCCGAGCCCGCGCTCCCGGCGTTCGCGGTCCAGCAGCTGCAGCACCTGGCGTTCCAGCATCTTGTCCAGGGCGGACGTGGGCTCGTCCGCCAGGAGCATGTCCGGCTGCCCGGCCAGCGCCAGGGCGGTCATGGCGCGCTGGGCCATGCCTCCGGAGAGCTGGTGCGGGAAAGCCCGGAGGCCTTTGCCGGGGTCGGCGAAACCCACTTCCTCCAGCAGCTCCAGTGCCTTGGCCCGGGCTTTGTGCCCCCGCAGCCCGGCGTGCAGGCGCAGCGGCTCCTTTAAGTGGTTGCCGATGGTCCGGTTGGGGTTGAACATCCGCTTGGGCTGCTGGAACAGCATGCCCAGCCGCCCGCCGCGGACCGCATTGAGTTCGGGTTCGCCGGCGCGGGTCAGGTCCTGGTCCCCCAGCCGGATGGACCCGCCGGTGATTTCCAGTTGCGGGGGCAGCAGCCGCAGGCAGGACATGGCGGTGAGCGTCTTTCCCGATCCGGAACTGCCCACCAGCGCCACGAACTCGCCAGGCTCGACGGCGAGGGAGACGTCGGACAGCAAACGGCGGCCGGATCCGCCGTCGTCCGTTTTTTGCCGGACCTCCAGGCGGTCCAGCACCAGCCGGGCGCTCACGTGTCTGCCGCCGCAGGGAGCAGCAGGGGCCCGGCGGCCATGTGGGCGGCGCGCTGGCCCAGCAGCGTGACGCAGAGGGCAACCGTGAAGATGACCAGGCCCGGGGCCAGGATGCCCAGCGGTGCGCGGTCGGCGAACGGCTGCGCCGCGGCCAGCATGGAGCCCCAGTCCGACTGCGGCGGCTGGACGCCCAGGCCCAGGTAGGAGAGGGCGCCCACGCTGATGAGCAGGTGGCCGAACCGCAGGGTGGCCTGGCCCAGGATCGGTGCGGCAAGGTGCGGCAGGACATGCCGGAAGATTATGAAGCGCGGACTGCAGCCCAGCACCCGGGCGGCGTCCACGAATCCGCGGGCGGAGACGTCGTACGCCAGGGTCCGGGCCAGCCGGGCGAAGGGCGTCCAGCCGGTGACGGTGAGCGCCAGCAGCAGGGGGCCGAATCCGGTGCCGAGGGCTGCCACGATGAACAGCGCCACCACCATCTCCGGCAGCGCGAGCAGGACATCGTTGGTGCGGGTGAGGAACTCATCCACCCAGCCGCGGCGCCGGGCGCTAAGGATGCCGATGCCCGCGCCCAGGATGCAGGTCAGCACTGTTGCCAGTGCGGCGACGGACATGGAGAACCGGCCACCCTCCAGGATCCGGCTCAGCGTGTCCCGGCCCAGGTTGTCGGTGCCGAGCCAGTGCGCTGCCGACGGCGGTGCCAGGCGCAGTGCCAGGTTCTGCTCCGCGGGCGGGTAGGGCGAGATCCACGGGGCCAGCAGCACCGCCAGGACGATCAGGGCCAGGACCGACGCTGCCACGGTTGTTACGGTGATCCGGCTACGCAAGGGAACCTCCCACCGTGGGGTTGAGGAAACGGTGGACGAAATCGGCAAAGGTGGTTACCGCCACGGCAAGCGCCACGACCACCACCACGCCGCCCTGTGCGAGGGGGATGTCGCTGTTGACCACGGAATCAAAGAGCAGCCGGCCCATGCCGGGCACCGCGAAGATCACCTCCACGATCACGGAGCCACCCAGCAGCCCGGCAAACCAGACGGCGAACAGGGTGGACAGGGGTACCAGCCCGTTGGGAATGACATGCCGGACGATGGACTGGGCATGGCTCAGGCCGCGCGCCCGGGCAGCCGGGACGTGGTCCGCTGCTGCTGCGTCGATGATGCCGGCGCGGACCGCGGAGGCGAAGAAGCTGATGGGCCGCAGTGCCAGGGTCAAGGCAGGAAGGACCGCCGAGGACAGGTCGTTCCACCCGGCCGTGGGCAGCACCGAGAGCTTGAGGGCGAAGACCAGGACCAGCACCGGCGCCACCCAGTACTCCGGCATTGCGATGAACGCCTGGGTCACAGCAGTGATGGCCTTGTCCGGCAGGCTGCCCGGACGCAGTCCGGAGATGATGCCGAGCGGAAGGGCGACGGCGGCGGCGAGCCCCAGCGACATGGCCACGAGGCTGAGCGTGACGGCAAGCGCGGGCAGGACCTGCTCGGCGACGGGGGTGCGGCTGACGTAGGACAGCCCCATGTCGCCGCTGAAGAAGTTGCCCAGCCACCGGAAGTACTGGGCGGCCAGGGGATCGTTCAGTCCCAGGCTCTGGGCGAGGGCCTGGACGGAGGAGTCTTCGATGGCATCCCCGGTGACCCTGGACCGGATGATTTTCCGGACCGGGTCGCCGGGGGTGACGTAGGGGATGAGGAACACCGCGAAAGAGGACACAGCGACGGCGGCCACCAGGGTGGCGGTCCGTTTGGCGATGAACTGCAGCATGCGGTGGTCCTGAGGGGCTAGGAGGCGGCCTTGGCCGTCTTTGCCGTCAGGACGTACCGGGAGAGGGGATCCTGCACGTAGTTCAGGACATCCGTGCGGATCGCGTCGGTGGCCTGTTCGTTGACCAGCCAGGCGTTGACCGCCTTGTCCCGGAGGATCTGACCGGCTTCCGCGTACAGCTTGTACCGTTCGTTGGTGTCCACTGTCTTGGCCGCCTCGGCGATGATCCTGTCGTACTCGGCATCGCAGAAGTGGCTCAGGTTGTACGTGCCCTTGCAGGTGTAGTCGGCCGTCAGGAAGCCGATGGGGTCGGCGATGTCGATCAGCCGGTTGCGCTGGCTGAGCAGCATGTCGTAGTTGCCCGCCAGCACGTCAGGTTCCGCGGACGCGTATTCCTTTGCCTGGATGGACAGCGGGATGCCGATGGCCTTCAGGTTCTCCTGGATGACCGCGGCGACGTCCGCGAACTCGGCGCGCTCCACGATGGCGATGATCTCCAGCGGGCGGTCAGGGGTGTAGCCGGCTTTTTCCAGCTGGGCGCGGGCCGCCTCCAGGTCCTGCTTGTACTCCTCCTGCGCGTCGCCGGCCCAGGGCTCCGACGGTGCGAAAGGTCCCGTGGCTGGCAGGGCCGCGCCTTCGTAGACGCTGGCAGCCAGGGCCTCCAGGTCCAGGGAATCGCGGATTGCCTTGCGCACGTCGACGTTGTCCAGCGGGGCGCGGCCGTTGTTCATGTAAAGCGTGGCTGTACGTGGTGAGTCGGCGCCCAACACGGTGACGCCGGCAGCGCCCTTCAGGGTGGCCAGGCTGGCGACGGGGATGGAGAGGGAGATGTCCGCTTCGCCGGTCTGGACCTGGGCGGCGCGGGTGGCGCCGTTGGTGATAAAGCGGATCTCCGCCCCTGCCAGCTGGACGTCGCCGCCCCAGTAGTTTTCATTGCGGTCAAGCGTCAGCGACTGCTTGGTTTTTTCCGAGACCGGGGTGAAGGGGCCGGTGCAGTGGCCGAACGGGTCCACCTCGGTGTCCTTGTAGGCTGCCGGGGCCAGGATGCCGGTGTTGACGCTCGCCAGGCGGTACGGGACCAAAGGGTTCTCGGCCGGGGTGCTCACACGGACGGTGCTCGCGTCCACGGCGCTGACATTGCTGATCATGGTGCGGTTGAAGGCGCGGGCGGGGACCTTGGCATCCAGGACGTGGTTCAGTGCGGCCACCACGGATTCGGCAGTGAGCCTGGTTCCGTCCTGGAACGACACGTCCTGGCGGATGGTGAAGTCCCAGTCCAGCGGGGAGGATTGCTTCCATTCGGTGGCCAGGAACGGCACAACCTTGCCCTCGGCCTGGTCATACTTGGTCAGCGTCTCCAGGCAGCCGGAGAGGGAGAGGATGTAGGCGGCATCTGATTCGAGGGCCCAGTTGGCCACCGGGGCCCGGAAGTTGTCCACCACGATACGCTGGCTGGTGTCCGCGGCGGCGGTGCTTTGGACGGACTGCGTCTGGGTGCCGCTGAAGCCGCAGCCGGCCAGGGTGAGGGTGGTGAGGGCTGCCACGAGGACGCGGGGCCGAAGGAACGAGCGCACGAAAATACCGCCTTGCAGTGCTGCCGGGGAAGCAGGAACAAAAGATGGGAACGACTTAGGGTAGCCTTCCCTTCCTGAAAAGTGTGAATTTGATGTCGTTCCCGCCCGCCAGATGACTAGGCCGCCCGGCAGCCCTTGGAGGTCACCATACCTGCCCAAAAATTCTGGTTAGGGCGGGCGGGCGTGGGCCAAACGTAACTGTTTGCCATTCAAGCCGCCGTCCTACTCCCGCAGCAGCAGTGCGCGCTCTAGACTCAAGCCAACTGTGCGCAGCAGAGCGGCTGCCACACGACTGCCGGTCGCGGCAGGAGGGAGCTTGGCGGGTGAAACTGGGCATACCGCGGGAACACCGCGAGGGCGAGCGGCGCGTGGCCGCGACGCCGGAATCGGTCAAGCAACTGGCAGGCATGGGCCTTGAAGTGCTCATAGAGTCCGGCGCCGGTGAAGCCGCCGGACATGCGGATGACGAGTACCGCCAGGCCGGAGCCGCCGTCGTGCCCCTGCTGGAAGCGAAGGAACTCGATGTCCTGGCCCACGTCCGGCCCCTTGACCCGCATACGGCCCTTTCCCTGAAGCCGGGGGCCGTCACCGTTGGCCTCGCTTCGCCGTCGTCCGAACTGGACACCGTGCAGGCGCTCGCGGACGGGCGCATCACCTCCTTCGCGCTGGAACTGGTCCCCCGGATCTCCCGGGCGCAGTCAATGGACGCCCTCAGTTCCCAGGCCCTGGTGGCCGGCTACCGCTGCGTCCTGGAAGCGGCCATCCGGCTGCCGCACTTTTTTCCCCTCTACATGACGGCTGCCGGGACGGTGCCCCCCGCCAGGGTCCTGGTGCTCGGCGCCGGCGTGGCAGGGCTGCAGGCCATCGGCACCGCGAAGCGGCTGGGCGCCCGTGTCTTCGCGAACGATATCCGCCCCGCGTCCGCCGACGAGGTCGCATCCATGGGCGGCACCTTCATCCGGCTGGACCTCGAGACGGCGGAAGAGGCCGGCGGCTACGCCCGCCAGCTCAGCAGCGACGCCGGAACCCGGCAGCGGCAGCTGCTGGCACCACACGTCGCCCAGTCGGACGTCCTCATTACGACGGCGGCCGTCCCCGGCAGGCCCGCCCCGCTCCTGGTGACCCGGGAAATGGTGCAGGGCATGCGGCCCGGCTCTGTCGTCGTCGACCTCGCTGCCGAATCGGGCGGCAACGTGGAGGGCGTGGTCGCCGGTGCGGATATCGCGGTCCCCACAGCCGACGGCGCAGGACACGTGAGCCTGGTGGGGCTCAAGGATCCGGCCTCCGCAATGGCCTCGGATGCGTCCCGGCTTTATGCCAAGAACGTGGCAAACCTGCTGGCGCTCATGGTGCGGGACGGCACCGTTGCCCCGGACTTCGGCGACGAGGTGCTGGCGGGCGCATGCCTGACGCACGACGGCGGGGTGCGGCACCAGCCCACCGCCGAACTGTTGGCGCAGAGGATCCACGCACGGCAGGAAGGGGCACTCTGATGGACGGAATGAGCCTGCTGACCATCACGGTCCTGGCCGTGTTCGTTGGGTTCGAGGTGGTCTCCAAAGTTTCCAGCACCCTGCACACACCCCTGATGTCCGGCGCCAACGCCATCCACGGCATCATCCTGGTGGGCGCCATCATCGTCGCCGGCCAGGCCGGCGACCCATGGGTCTTGGCCATCGCGCTGCTGGCCGTCGTCATGGCCACCGCCAACCTGGTGGGCGGGTTCGTGGTCACGGACCGGATGCTGCACATGTTCCACGCGAAGAAAGAGGTCACCCGGCCGGCGGCGAAAAAGGCAGGCAGCAAATGATCCTCCTCGATCCCGTCTGGACGGCGCTGCTGTACCTCGTGGCTGCCGTGTTCTTCATCCTGGCGCTGCGCGGCCTCAGCTCCCCGCGGACCGCCCGCCGCGGCAACCTCATCGGGGCATTTGGTGCCCTGATCGGCGTGCTCACTGTGTTCCTGTCCGTGCGGCTGGACAACATCCCCTGGATCCTCGGCTCCATCGCGGTGGGCACCGTGGTGGCAGCCCCGGTGGCCCGGGGTGTGAAAATGACGCAAATGCCCCAGCTGGTAGCCATCTTCAACGGCGTGGGCGGCGGTGCCGCTGCCCTTGTGGCCCTCCTCGAACTGGCCCACACGGACGATCCCTGGGTACGCCTTGCCATCGTGTTCACGCTCCTGGTGGGTGCCGTCTCGTTCGCCGGGTCCGGCGTCACGTTTGCGAAGCTCCAGGAACTGATGACCACCCGTCCCGTGGTGTTTCCCGGGCTCCCGGTGGTGATGGCGGCGGTGCTGCTCGCCGCTGTGGCGTCCGCCGTCGCCGTCGTCCTCACCGGTTCCCCCGTACTTGCAGTGCTCCTCCTTGTGCTGGGGCTGGCCGCCGGCGTCCTGCTGGTGCTGCCTGTGGGAGGGGCGGACGTTCCCATCGTGATCTCGCTGCTGAACGCGTTCACTGGCCTGGCCGTCGCCGCGTCCGGCGTAGTGCTCGGCAACGTCCTCCTGGTGGTGGCCGGCACCCTGGTGGGCGCCTCCGGTACCATCCTCACGCGCGCCATGGCCGCAGCGATGGGGCGCAGCGTGGCCGGCATCCTGTTCGGCGCCTTCCGGGGAGGGTCGACGGCGGGTTCCACCGCCGTGAGCGAACGTCCCGTCCGGTCCTCCAGTCCGGAGGACGTGGCGGTGCTGCTCGGATACGCGCAGCGGGTGATCATTGTCCCCGGCTACGGCCTGGCGGTGGCGCAGGGGCAGCATACGGCGGCAGAGCTGGCTGACGCCTTGGAAGCGCGCGGCATCGACGTCGATTTCGCCATCCATCCGGTGGCGGGCCGGATGCCCGGGCATATGAACGTGCTCCTGGCAGAGGCTAACGTGCCGTATGAGTCGCTCAAGGAAATGGGGGAGATCAACCCCGAGTTCAAGACGGCGGACGTGGCGCTGGTGGTGGGCGCCAACGACGTAGTGAACCCGGCAGCCAAGACCTCCTCCGGTTCACCGATCTACGGCATGCCCATCCTGGAGGTGGCCGAGGCGCGGCAGGTAGTGTTCCTCAAGCGCTCCATGCGGCCGGGTTTCGCGGGCATCGAAAACGAGCTGCTGTACCAGCCGCAGACGTCCCTGCTTTTCGGCGATGCGAAGGAATCTTTGGCGCAGGTGCTGGGAGCAGTGAAGGCGCTGTAGCCTGCGGACGTTGCCACACCGGCTCCGAACCCGGCCCCGGCAGGCTACTCTTCTTTCAGAAGTAGCCTTTCCAATTGCCACCGAAGGACGCCATGACTGCCACCCGCCCGCTCACCCCCCAGCGCGCAGCCATCATTATCAATCCGGCCAAAACGGTGGACATCGACGTCAAGGAACTTGCCGCCCGGCACGCCGCCGAAAACGGCTGGGGCGAGACGATGTGGTTCGAGACCACCAAGGAGGACCCCGGCGTGGGCCAGGCGAGGGAGGCCCTCGCCCAGGGCGCTGACATCGTGATTGCGGGCGGCGGTGACGGCACCGTACGGTGCGTGGCCGAAGTCCTCTCCGGCGGGGAGGTGCCGATGGGCCTGCTGCCGCTGGGCACGGGCAATCTGCTGGCACGCAACCTGGGCATGGACATCACGGACTTTGACGGTGCCATGGCCGGCGCCCTCGCAGGAACCGAGCGGAAGATCGACGTCGTCCGCGCCCGCCGGAGCGACCCTGACATGGAACAGCTGTTCCTGGTGATGGCGGGCGTTGGCTACGACGCCACCATCATGGCGGACACGGACGAGGAGCTGAAGCACAAGGTGGGCTGGCTGGCCTACGTGGACGCCGGCATCCGCAACCTGCCCGGCAAGCCGGTCAGGGCTACCGTCGTGATCGACGGCAAGCGGGCCGTGCACCGCGGGGTCCGCAGCGTCATGGTGGGTAACTGCGGCAAGGTCCAGGGCGGCCTGGAGATCTTCCCGGAGGCGAAGATGGATGACGGGCTGCTGGATGTGGCCGTCCTGGCCCCCCACCATGGGCGGCTGGGCTGGCTCTCGGTACTCGCCGGAATGATCGTCAAGGGCCGGAACAAGGATACTTCCGTGGAGTATTTCCAGGGCAAATCCGTGGAAATCATCCTGGAGCACAAGGACGATTACCAGCTCGACGGCGACCATGAGGGCCAGGGCAAGCACGTCCTGATGACCCTGGATCCGGGGGCCCTGACGCTTCGCATGTAGATGTTGCTACCCCAGCAACCTGCCCCACCGCGGCTCCAGCAGCGGTGCGTTTGCGAGCTTCAGGGCATGCCACAGCGTCACCGCCACCGAATCCAGCACGGCAACGCCGGTGCTTTCCTCGATTTCCGCCGTGATGCTGGCGCCGTAGAGGTTCGTGCACAGGTAGATGAGCGCGTCAGGGGCAGCAGCTGCCAGTTCCCGCGAACCGGGCCGCATTTCATCGTCGGTGACCCGGGCAAACGACTCGTTGTCGCTTAGGCCCAGGGCACGGTGGTCAACTGTCTTGATCCCTTCCCGTTCGTAGGAAGCGATGATTTGGCGGTTGACGTCCTCCGTGTACGGGGTAAACAGCGCCATCCGTTCTGTGCCGAAAGTGCGAAAGGCCTCGAGGTAGGCCAGGGTGGATGTGGTGGCGGGGATGCCGGTGGCGTCGGTAATTTCTGCCACGAGTTCACGGTCGTGTGCAGAACCGAGCCAGGAGCCGGAGGTGCCGTTCCAGGCAATAACGTCCACGTCCGCCGTCGCAAGAAGCCTGGCCGCCTCGCGCATGACAGTCGCATCGAACTGCCGGTCGGAAGAATCGTCCAAGGCGATCCTGGTGACCGGAATACGGGTGAAATGGACCGTGACGTCGGTGCGGTTACCGAGGATCCGGTAGGTCTGCGGCTCCAGGCAGGTGTTGGAGGAAGGCACGATCATGCCGATCCTGCGGGGCCGTGTTGTCGCTGGCATATTGGGTGCTCCTAGATAGCGGCGGTGTGGGTAACGCCGGCGGGGTAGGTGGACTGGTGCTGGCGGAAGCCATTGCGGGCAAGGAAGCGGCCGGCGGCGCCGGGGTCGTGGAATCCCTCCCCGTCCAGCACCACCCGGCCGCGGGAAACAACGACGGCGGGCCAGCCGGCCAGCACATCCCCGTGGAAAGGCGAAAAGTCGGTTCCCATGTGCAGGTTTGCGCCGTCAACGGTGCGTTCCTCGGCGGGGTCGAAGATGACGAGGTCGGCGTCGAACCCTTCGGCGATGCGGCCTTTTCCGGGCACGGCGTTAATCCGCGCCGGGCCAGCGGAGAAGGCCTCCACGAAGGCCTCCACGCTGGCGCCCTCGGCTGTCATTGCCGTGAAGGTGACGGGCATCCTGGTCTCCACGCCGGGCAGGCCATGCGGCATGGCACGGACGTCGTCAGTCCGTTCGCGCTTCTGGGAGAGGTCGTAGCAGGAGTGGTCCGAGGACATGGTGTGGATGGCACCGTTGGCCAGCCGTTCCCTGAGTGCGGCCACTGTCCGGGCGCTGCGCATGGGAGGGCAGCAAGCGAACCACTCCGGAAAGGCTGAGCCGTAGACCGAATCGTCCAGGGTGACGTAATGGGGGCAGGTCTCTGAGAAGGCCTCCAATCCACGGGCGCGCGCATTGGAAACCAGGTCTACCGCCCCGGGGGTGGACTGGTGCACGAAGTACACGGGAGCACCGATGTATTCGGCCATGGCCAGGGTCTCCTTGACGGAGGTTTCTTCGGCCAGCTCGGGCCGGGTCCGGTGCAGGTGCCCGATGCCGATCCGGCCATCCTGCGCGTGCTGTTCCGTGCAGTCAGCGATGATGGGGTCGTGCTCGGCATGGATGTAGGTAAGGCCGTCCAGCCGGACCATCTCACGCATGACCTTGAGGATGGTGTCCCCGTCGGCCATGGTGGTGCCGCGGTTGGTGGTATACATCTTCACCGACCGCACCCCTTCGGCGGCGAGCTGCTCCAGCTGCCACGGCACCGTTTCGTCCCAGTTGATCACGGCACCGTGAAGGGCGACGTCGCACCGGGATTCGATGGCCAGCTCCTTCTTGTTCAGGACGGCGGCGAGCGGTGTCTCCTGGGCGTCCCGTGGAATTCCGAAGTCGATGATGGTAGTGGTGCCGCCCCACAGGGCTGCGGTGGATGTAGTGCGGTAGTCGTCCAGGGTGCGGAAGCGGCCTGTCACCTGGGCAACATGGCAGTGGCCGTCCACGCCGCCGGGTATCACCAGCCTGCCGGCGGCGTCGATGGTACGTGCGGCGGCAGGCGCCGGCCCAGCGGCGTCGGCGAGTTCGGTGACCAGGCCGTCCCGGACCACGATATGGGCGGCCCTGCGCCCATCGCTGTTGACCACGGTGGCGTTGGCAATGACAAGGTCTGGCTGGCGGGACATCGGTGTCCTCCTTCGGGGAAAGCTGCTGGTTCAGGCGGTGGGCAGCGCGGGGACTGCGCTGTCCTGGGCTGCGGTGAGGGCTGCGTCGAGGTCGGGGCTGAGGCCGGCGCGGAACTTGGCGGGCGGCGGAGCGAAGGCGCCTGCACGGTGCGGGCCGGACTGGAGTCCCGCCACCGCTTCCGCCATCCGGATTCCGGCGGAGATCCCGTCCACCACGGGAACAGGGATTTGTCCCTTCAGTTCGCGGGCGAGCCCGGCGAGCGGGGCTCCTGCCAGGATGACGACGTCGGCGCCGTCCTCCGCCACGGCCTGGCGGCTCAGTGCCAGCAGGGTTTCCTTGAAGTCCTGCTGGACGGAGCTGATGCCCTTAAGGGATTCGTTGATCGAACGGATGGAGGCCAGGCGTCCGGCAAGGCCGAACCGGTCCACGCAGTCCTGGTACCAGGGCCTGATCCGGTCCGAGATGGCGATGATGGAAAAGCGGTGGCCTTGCAGTGCAGCGGCGCAGAGCGCAGCTTCGGTAATGCCGATGACGGGCACGCCGGCCAGTTCCTTCAGCGCCGGCATCCCGGGGTCGCCGAAGGCCGCAACCACCACTGCATCCACGGTTTCAGCGCCGGGGAGGGTATGCGTGGCAATGATTTCAGCCACGGCGCCGGCGGCCACAAGGGATTCAAAGCGGGTCTCGATGTACTCCATGCCGTAGCCGGCCGTGCGGACCACCAGCTCGGTCCCGGGCGCGGCGGAGCGCAGTGCCTCGGATTCGATCAGGGCTGTGACATCGTCGCTGATGTTGGGGTTGATGACCAGGAGTCGCATTATCTCTTCCGGTGAAGTTGGGGTTCGGTTTTTTGGAAGTCCTCCGGGAATTGCTCCCGGTACTTGCCGATGTGGGACGCAGACTGTGCCGCGGCACGGTCGGGATCGCCGCTGGCAATCGCGGCATACAGTTCGCGGTGTTCTCTGATCAGCTCCGGCAGGTCGCTCACATGGCGGAACAGCCAGTGCATCCGGCCCTGCAGGGGCTCCAGTGCCGACTTAAGGAAGTTGTTGTCGGCGATGCCTGTGATGGCATCGTGGAATTCGCTGTTGGCACGGTGCGCTTCCATCACGGCGCCCTTAGCCAGGAAATCGTCTGCGCTGTCCAGCAGCCCCTTCAGGTACGCAAGGTCTTCTGCGGTGGCCCGCACAGCGGCGAGCCGGCAGGCCAGGACTTCCAGGGACTGGCGGACATCGAAGAGGTCCTCCACATCCTTGGGGCTCAGGGTGCTGACTTCTGCTCCCCGGGCGCCCCGGTCGCTGATCAGCCCCTCCTGGCGGAGCATGCGGAGTGCTTCGCGGACCGGAAGCCTGGAGACGGAGAATTCAGCCGCGAGGTCGCGTTCCACCAGCCGCGTGCCGGGAGGGTAGTGTCCTTCGAAAATCCGGGTGCGGAGCGTGTCCCGGACGGCCTCGCGCAGCGGGCGTTCTTTGTCCTGGGTTTCTTCTGCGGTCAGCATGGTGCTCCAATCGGATTCTTGGTGGACACGGCTCCCGGCAGCGGGAACGCGGATCAGGTGTTGCCTTGGATGGCTAGCTTAGACAGGAAGCCGCTTGTTGTAGTTCAGCGTCAGCACGGAGGCGCCCATGACAATCGCCGAGCCCACGAAGTAGAGCAGCGCCCAGGTGTAGGAGCCCGTTGCACCCACAATCAGTCCCACGGCGATGGGAGTGACGAAGCCGGAGATATTGCCGCTGAAGTTCATCGCCCCGCCCAGGACACCCGCATTCGTGCGGCCGCCCAAGATGGAGGGGATGCTCCAGAACAGGCCCACCCAGCGCAGGAAGAACATGACAAGCGAGAGCAGTGCGACGGCGGTGGTGGGGTCCGCGACCAGCGTGACGCCAACCAGGCCGCCGATGACCACGGCACTGGAGATGCCCAGCAGGGTGCGCATGACGCGGTTGGCCGACGCGCCGGAGGCCCGCCACTTGTCGGCGATGGTGCCGCCGATGATCTCGCCCACGAAACCTGCTCCGAAGATCACGAAGGTGGACCAGCCGATGGTCTTCAAATCGAAGCCCTTTGCCTGTGCCAGGTAGAGGGGTCCCCAGGTCAGCAGGCCGTAGAACACGCCGTTGAACCCCAGCCATCCCAAGCACATGGCCCAGAAGGAACGGAATTTGAGGTAGGGGAGCAATGCGCGCTTGCCCTGGCTGCCATCCAGTTTTGCCTCGGCATCCTCTTCGGCGTGGGAGGCCTCGATGTAGGCAGCCTCGGCCTCGTTGACCCCACGGTGCTCCCGGGGATTGTCGCGGACGTACCACCAGACGGCCACGCCCATGAGTACCGTGGCGGCGCCGGCGATGACGAACGCCCAGCGCCAGCTGCCGGTGGCCGCGATGAGCCCGGCGATGATGATGCCGCCGAGCCCGGCACCCAGGGGAGCGCCGGCGTCGAGGATGGTGGCACCGCGGCCGCGTTCGGATTTGTGCATCCAGATGGCGTTGAGTTTTCCGCCGGCGGGCATCACGCCCGCCTCGGTGACGCCGATGCCCATCCGGGCGATGAACATGCTGAGGAAACCACCTGCCATGCCGGATGCGGCAGTGGCCGCACCCCAGCCGACGCATGAGGCGGTCATGACCTTGCGGGGTCCGAACTTGTCGATCAGCCAGCCAACCGGAATCTGCATCAGGGCGTAGGTCCAGAAGAAGGCGGAGAGCAGGAGGCCCACCAGTTCAGGAGCGAGATTGAACTCCTTTTGGATGATGGGGAGGGCAACCGAGATGGAGCCCCGGTCAATGTAGTTGACGGCAACGAGGACCAGCAGCAGGAGGAAGAGCTTCCAGCGGACGGAGGTGCGCCGTTGCACGCCGTCCTTGCGGGTCTCGCCCGGGGTCTGGTCTGGGGAAGTATCGCCGGCGGACGCCGCCGTTGTCTCGGTGTTTGGAATGGACACAGCTTCTCCTTCACGGGGAAGTATACGGATGGGGAAAGTGCGGGATGGGCGGGCCGGCTCTGAGATGGCGGGTTCCGCGGAATCAGGGGCAACGCGTCGGCCAGCGATCCGGAGCGCCGGCTGTTCAGTTTTGGGATCCCGCTTTGGGATCCCAAAAACAACGGTAGGAGTGACCCGCACCACTGTCAAGGACTTTCCCGAAATCCCCGCCGGAAACTGCTGCAAACGGATTGTGACCGCCGCGGAGCCGGGCTGGCAGTGCTATTCCGGTGGCGCGGGCGACCGGTATGCCAGGATTTCGGCGAGTTCTGCGAGCCGGTGGGCCCGGGCGGACTCTGCCGGTGTGAACGGTTCGCCGGGCCGGGCGAAGGTGATGGGGCCGTGCCATGCGGTGGGGATCTTGAGCCGGGTGCCGGCGTCGTTCGCGGCGGGGGCCGCAGCCTCTTCGGCCGGGGTGAGGATCCGGGCCCGCAGCAGTTCCGCCACGGCAAGCGGCAGTTCATCGGGTGCATCGGCGATCCGCGCGGCAAGGCTCAGCGCGCGGGTCTGTCCGTCAGCCATCGCCAGGCTGGTTGTCGGCCACACCTGCGGGGCGGAGCCGCCGGCGTCCCGTAATGCGTCCAGAAGCTCGCGCTCGCCGATGCCGCCGGGTGCCGCAAGGACAAACTCGTCCAGGACGCCGCCGGGCACCGGATGCACGTGGATGCTCAGGATGTTGGTACCTGTCCGGGCCAGCGCCCTGGTGACACGCTGCAGCGAGCCGGGCTCATCGCGCAGGACGGTGCGCGCCCGCCACAGCGCGGGTGCGGTGCCCAGCTTCCTGCGCAGCCGCAGGGCGGGAGCGTGCAGCCAGCCGCGCAGGATCCTGCTGGCCGAGGGTTCCGCCACCCAGATGACCAGGACAGTGGCGGTGACCGCCAAGGCCAGTACTTTTGCCAGGTATGGAAGCTCGGTGCCCACCACCAGGGCATGCACCAGGAGTTCGATCGGGAGCATCACGGCCACGTTCGCCAGGGTCAGCCGCGCCTTAGTCGGCTGGGGCATCAGGCCGCAGACTTCACAGCTCAGTTCGGCCGCGGGGGAGTTCCGTGCACTGGGCTTCATGGCATAAGCATCACGGGCCGCTGTTTCAGTCGCATTGCCTCCTCGTTCCATTCAAGGGAACGCGCCGGATGGTTTCCGGTGTGTGCCCCTTAGGATTTAGCAGGAACGTCAGCGCGGCCGCCCGTAAGAAACCTCCTCCCGGAAACTGCAGGAAAGGCGCCACTGTCCACGTGAAGATGCTCGCGGAAATGTTCAGCATTGCCCCTGGCAACAAGGACCACCACCCTGCCCTGAGGTGCGCTGTGGGAGTCTTCGTTCCACTGCTCACCCTGGTGCTCCTGGGACGGCTGGACCTGGCGATCTTCGCTTCCTTCGGCGCCTTCACCGGGATCTACGGCCGCGGCGAACCCCATGGCGTCCGCTTCGGGCTGCAACTGCGGGCCGGCCTGCTCATGCTGCTGGTCATCCTCCTCGCCTCGCTGGCCGCGAGGATGCAGGCGGCGTGGGGGCTGGACACCGCAACCACCACCTGGCTCCTGGTGCTCGCCACCACCGTCGTGGCCGGCGCCTGCTCGATGGCCATCTCCTGGTTCCGGCTGCGGCCTGCCGGCTCCCTGTTCCACATCTTCGCCTTCGCCGCCATCGCATCCATCCCCAACCAGCCCCCGCTCTGGCAGGGGATGCTGGTGTCGGTCCTCACCACGGCGCTGTGCCTGCTGATCGGGATCTCCGCGAGGATTCTGCCCTGCCACCGCACCCCCTGGACCCGCCCCCGGCCCATCCGCCGGACCACCGACGAAAAGCGAGCGGCCTGGCTGGAGGGCCTCGGCTACCTGGTGGCTGCCGGACTCGCCGGAGCGCTCGCCACCTGGGCCGGGGAGCGGCTGGGATTCGGCCACAATTACTGGGCCATGGTGGCAGCTGTGGTTCCCCTGGTGGGGCACACCACCCGCCACCGTATCCGCCGCGGCATCCAAAGGATCATCGGCACCATGCTGGGCCTGGTGATCCTTGCCGGCGTCGTGCTCCTGGAGCTGCAGCCGTGGCAGACGGTGCTGGTCATGGCACTCTGCCAGTTCGGTGCGGAGATGTTCATCATCCGCCAGTATCTGCTGGCCCAGGTCTTCGTGACACCGCTTGCCCTGATCTCCACGCTTCTGGTGGTCCCGTCCTCGCCGGCCATCCTGCTCCGCGACCGCATCATTGAAACGGTGATTGGAGCCGCCGTCGGCATTGCCGTGGTGCTGGCCCCGGTTGCCTGGCGCCGGTTCCGGGAACGGACGACGGCGGGCTGACCGCTGCCCGGTACGCTGGGTGCCGGACCATTGGCGTACTTCGCGGAGGCCTACACGGGGTGGCCGGGCGCACGCTAGCCGATCAAGCGCCCTATGGCGGCCGCAACGGCGGCCGCGTCCGGCTCGTCGTCGCGCCGTACGGTCAGCAGGTGGAGCAGGAGGCCGTCGCCATAGTCCGCCACATCCCGTGCCCGGGACGGTGCGTCCGGGACGCCCATCGCCACCAGCATCTGTTCCAATCCGCCCACCAGAAGCCGATGCCCGGCCATCACGGCCTCGGGGTGGTCCAGGGAAAGGGCCATTCGGGCGCGGGTCAGCCCGGTGTGCTGCCTGGCCAGGCCCAGTACCATCGCGGCGAGTTGTCCGGCCAGTTCGGCGATGTTCGACGGCGGGCCGGCCGGGCCGACGTTCCGCAGGAGTTCGGCATCCAGTTGCAGCAGGCGGTTGAGGACTGCATCAACCAGGGCTGCGCGGTTGCGGTAGTAGTTTGACGTTGTCCCTTCCGTCAGTCCTGCTGCGGCATCCACTGCCCGGTGGGTGAGGCCCTTCATCCCCTTGTCCGCTACCACGGTCAGTGCGGCATCGAGCAGTTGGGTGCGGCGGTCCGGCATGAAGCCAGTCTAGTGACCCGCTCCGGTTCTACTACAAAAGTAGTAGGATTTGCGCATGGAAACGATCTCGATCGTCGGAGGTGGCATCGCCGGGCTGGCGCTCGCGGCCTGCCTGGATCAAACCCGGTTTCGGGTCACTGTCTATGAGAAGCGGCCGGAACTGCCCGCCGTCGGGACTGTGCTGGCGATGTGGCCGAACGCCCAGCGTGCCCTGGCCCGCATTGGCATCCTAGCGGAGGCGCGGGCGGCCAGCCCGGTGATCGGCAGCGGTTCCGTCCGTAACGCTGCTGGACAGCCCTGGGTCACGGTGGACGGCCGCGGGATGTTCGGCATCTCCAGGACCCATCTGCTCCGGTTGCTTGATTCGGCCATGCCGGCAAGCGTCCGCCGCAACACTGCGCACGTCCGGCATCTTCCGGCGGAGGGCGGCCTGGTGGTGGGTGCCGACGGTGTTCACAGTGTTGTCCGCCGCGACGTGTGGGGCGGGGCCAGCAATGCCCGGCTTATGCCCTACCTTGCCGTACGCGGCACGGTCCCTTCCCGTCAATCCCGGGGACGTTGGGGAGTACTGGGGGCGCGGCGACCTGTTCGGAATCGCGGCCGCGCCGGGCGGCACCAACTGGTACGCCAGCTGGTGCTCCGGGCTCGGCCCGACCGGGATCGACGTGGCAGAGGCACTGGAGCAGGCACGGCAGCGTTTCGCCGGGCATGCGCCGGCGATCCGCCAGGTGCTGGCTTCTGCCGTTCCGGACTCCTCCCTTGCCCAGAGGATCTGGACCACTCCGCCGCTTCGCAGCTTCGTCCGCGGCCGCGTTGTCCTCATTGGGGACGCGGCGCACGCAATGACCCCCAACCTGGGCCGCGGTGCCTGTGAGTCGCTCGTGGACGCGGTGACACTGGCAGACCTGCTCAACAGCCTTCCGCCAAGTCAGGCACTCGCCTTGTACAACAGGCAGCGACGGCTGCGCACCCGTGCCCTCAGCATGGGGTCGATGGCATTGATGCGGCTTGCCCTGGCAGACGCTGCCCAGCCCTTCCGGGACCACCTGCTGAACCTGGCCCGATGGCGGAACGGAAGGGCCGCCGTCGGAAGCGGCACAGCGGCCTGATCAGGGCACGGGCGCGGCTGGAAGCTTGCTGTCCTCCCCTGAGGCGGACGCGGCGGCCGGTGGCGGCTCTGCCCCGGGGGAGGCTGGAGCAACTGCAGGCAGGCGCTTCTTTCCCGCTCCTCGGCGGCCGGACCGCCCGTACACCAGGTACATGGTGATGCCGGTAATCACCATCAGGAGCACCGTGTAAACGAAGGTGTTGGCGATCCCTTCCACGCCTTCGGCGCCGTCGGTGTTGGCCTTGATGACTAGGCCCAGCGGCTGGACGAGCGGGTGTGCCAGGAAGATGGCGGTGTCGTAGTCGTCCAGCAGGCTGTTGAAGTTCAGTGCGGTGATGGCGGCGGCCGCGGGAAGCACCAGCGGCAGGAGGATCCTCCGGAACACATAGAGCGTTTTTGCCCCCATGATCGCCGCGGCTTCCTCCAGCGAGGAGTTCACCGACGCGAAGGACGCCTTGAGCATGCGCAGCGTGAAGGGGATCTTCACGGTGACGAACGCGATCAGCAGGATCACCGTGGTTCCGGTGAGAACGGCACCGCCCACCAGCGGATTCGGGTGGTCGTAGCTGATGATCAGGCCCAGGGCCAGCAGTGCCGAAGGAAGGATCCAAGGGATGTGGAGCAGGTATTCGAAAACTGAAGACACCCAGTTCCTGTACCTCTGAAGCAGCCGGGCCACGAACAGCAGGCCGCCGACGGCGATCAGGGCAGCCAGGGCACTGTACACAACACTGACAATGAAGGGCCGCAGCCCGGACTGCTCGGTCAGGACCCGGACGTAGTTGTCCAGGGTCAGGCTCCCCAGGGAGAGCTGACCGGTCTGGATGGCCGCTCCGTCGGCGAACGAGTACAGCACAATGAGCACCACCGGAAGGGTGTACACCGCAAACAGCAGATATGCCACCACATGGACGGCGGCGTTCGCCAGCGGGTTGGTGATCTGCTGCTTCTGCAGCGCCGAGGACACCTTGGACACCGAAAAGTACGTGCCGCCCTTCTCCATGCGGGTCATGACGGTAAGCATTAACACGGTAGCCAGGCCCAGGATCACAGCCAGCAGTGCGGCAAGGTCACGGGAAGTGGGGCTGTTGGTGAACGTCAGGATCATCGGGGTGATGGTCTGGAAGTCCCGGCCGCCCAGCACCTGCGGGGCGCTCAGGGCACCAAGGCCGGTGAGGAAGGACAGGATGGTCACCGCGAACAGCGTGGGCTTGAGCATGGGAAGCACGATGCGCCGCAGGATGGTCCAGGTGGATGCACCAAGGTTCCGCGCTGCCTCGATGGTCTGATAGTCGACGCCCTTCAGCGCGTTGGCCACGAACAGCATGTGGTTGGTGGTGGTGGCAAAGGTCATGACCACCAGGACGGCAAAGAAACCGGAAAACCACGCAGGATCCATGCCCGGGAACACTTTCACCAGCAGCGAGGTGACGATTCCCTTGTCGCCGTAGATGAACTTGTACCCGGCCGCCAGCACGATGCCGCCGTAGATGAACGTGGAGGCGTAGCCCAGGAACAGGATCCGCGAACCCCGGATCCGGAAATAGTGGGTTACCAGAACTATGAAGATGCCCACCACATTGACGGTGATGGAGAGTGCCACCGCCAGCAGGAAGCTGTTGCCCAGCGCCTTCATGGCCCGCTCCGATGAAAACAGCTTTTCCGCCGCCCGTCCGGAAAAGCTGCCGTCGGGAAAGAAGGTGGCCATCAGCACGTTCACATTGGGCCAGACCAGGAAAGCGGCTATGAACCACGTGAGCACCACGCCCACCACCAGCACGAACGGGGAGCGGGCCATGCCACGGACGGACGTGCTGCTCATGGCAGGGCTACCGCAGCATCCTGCTGCCGCAGGGCAATCCCCGTTTCCGGGTGGTACTGGAGGACGTGGGCCGGCTGGAGGTAGATGGTGGTTTCGGTCCCGGCCTCGGGGTGCGCTCCGCCGTCCTCCCTCACCAGCAGGCGGATCTCCGTGCCGTAGCTTCGCACCACGTACCGGCTGTGCAGGCCGTGATAGGTGCGGGATACCACCTTGCCGGAAATCCCGACGCCGGCGCCCCCGTTGGCAGGAGCGTCCAGGGACGCCTTTTCCACCCGGAGGTAGGACTTGGCGTCCGTGCTGAGCCCGGCCCCTGAGAGCCGGTTCAGCTCTGCGACAAATTCCGGTGTAAGGGCCGAGCTGTCACCAATGAAGTTGCATACGAACTCCGTGGCGGCATGGTCGTAGATCTCCTGTGGCGTCCCGACCTGTTCCACCACGCCCTTGTTGAACACTGCCACCCGGTCGCTCATCGCCAGGGCCTCATCCTGGTCGTGCGTGACATAGACGGTGGTGATTCCGAACTCGCTCTGAAGGTCCTTGAGCTGCTGCCGGAGCTGGTGGCGGAGCTTGGCGTCCAGGTTGGACAGCGGCTCGTCCAGCAGCAGGATCTTGGGCCGCAGCACCAGTGCCCGCGCCACGGCCACGCGCTGCTGCTGCCCGCCGGACAGCTCCGCCACGTTCTTGGCCAACTGCTCGTCGCTCAGCTCCACCCGGCGGGCAATGTCCCGCACCAGGCGGTCGCTGTCGGCCGGCTTCTCCTTTCGGACCCGCAGGCCGAAGGCAATGTTCTCCCACACGCTCATGCTGGGGAAGAGGGCGTAGTTCTGGAACACCATGCCCACCTGGCGTTTGTCGCTGGGAAGCCGGGTGACATCCTTGCCGTCCACCCTGACCGTTCCCTTGGCCGGCTGGATGAAGCCGGCCAGGGTGCGCAGCGCCGTCGTCTTCCCGCATCCGGAGGGCCCCAGCAAGGTGAAGAATTCACCCGGCTGGACGTGCAGGTCCAGGTTGGGAATGGCGGTGAAATCGCCAAAGGTAACTTCGATGTTGTCCAAGCGGATCATGGCAAACCTGTCTGGTGGAGCGGCCCAAGCGGAACGGAACGGAAAGCTGCCGATAACCGGACTACGTCATGTACTCCAGTTCAATCTTTTCCACCCAGGCGCCCATGTTTTCCTGCACGAACTCCCAGTCGATGTCCTGCTGCTTGAGGTCAGCGAAGAAGTCCACCACCTCGGGGTTGGCCTGGGCCGCGGCACCTTCGTTGACCGGCATGGAATTGAACTGTTTGGCGAACTGGCCCTGAACGTCCGCGCTGCCGAACCAGTCAATGAACTTCTGGGCCTGGTCCTTCTTGTCCGTGCCCTTGACGAGGGCAATCTGTTCGACCGCGAGCGGGACACCCACGGAGGGGATCACCGTCTCAACGTTCACATTGAAGGATTTTTCGCGGTCCGCGATGATCGAGGACGGCATCTGCCCCATGTCCACCTCGCCGGAGGCAATGCGGGCAAAGAGGTCGGTCTTCGCCACCGCGGGACTGCCGTTCTGGAAGTACTGTTCCACCTGCTTCCAGCCCTCATTCGAGATGCCCAGGTCTCCGGAATCGTCCCGGTAGCGGCTGAGGATGCCGGCGAATACGAGCTGCGCGGTGGCGGTGCCCAGGCCTGTCACGCGCTCGTAGCGCTCCTTGAACTCGTCCTTGGTCCACAGGTCCGTCCAGTCCTGCGGGGCAGCATCCTTGGAGATCTTGTCGGAGTTGTACCCCAGCAGGATGGCCTGCTTGACCAGCGGCCAGTACGTCTCGCCGTCGGCCAGTTCCTCGTCCACCTCGCCTGCCCAGGAGGGCTCATAGGGTTCCAGCACGTCCTCGGCCTTGATCTGCGAGAAGTACATGTTGTTCAGCCCGAACGCGACGTCAGCGATGGGATTGTTCTTTTCTGCAATGAGCTTGTTGGTGGCGTCTGCACCACCGGCGCCAACGATCTCGATCTTGAACCCGGCCTCGGCGGCTTTGGTTGTCACCCATTCGCCGCGGCCTTCGCCGTTGGAGTTCGTGTACACCACCAAGGTTTCGCCGGAACCGTCGGCAGGGGAGGAAGCTTCGCCGGAAACGCCCGGGGAAGGGGCACCCCCGCCGCATCCGGCAAGGAGGGTGACGGCGACGGCGGCGGCAACCAAAGTCTGCAATTTACGCACGATCAGGACTCATTTCTGCTGGAACCGGAGCATGTCCGCACAGCCTATAGCCGGGCATGCGGAATAAGGGGCTGTTATTGCTATCGATTCGATAAACAGCCCGGCTGTCCAATGTGGTCCAGTCGAGAGAACTGATGGAAGCGGCGGGGTGAACGCCGGATGAAACGTCACTCCTGGCTGACGGTCTCCGTCAGGTGGTGCGTGGGAATGCGGACCCGGTCGTAGGTGAACTCCGTGTGGCCGGAGATGTACTTGCGGCGGCACGGCCGTTGCCCCGTTGGAGAATGGCGTAGATCTCCGCTTCCTCGTCGATCCACTTCAGCAGGCTGCCGCCAAACAACGTCCCGTTCGCATTCAGGTCCGCGGCCGCTCTTACGCCATGGCGGTATGGGCGGCGCTGCGCGCGTGGATGCTTTTGGCGTAGCAGTAGGAATGCTCCAGACCAACATAAGGGCCGAAATTCGGTACCGGCTCGAACCCGGAATTCTGGTAGAAGTTCCGGCCGTCCGGCTGCGCGGAGCCGGCTTCCGCCTTGATTCGCGTGATTCCCTGCTTGAAGGCCTCCGCCTCCAGTGCCGCAAGGATGGAGCTGGCCACGCCCGAGCCGCGCGTGTAGGGGACCACATACAGCCGTTTGATCTCTGCGGTGGTCGGGTCCAGGAGTCGCAGGCCCCCGCACCCCACGGGTTGGCCCGAGCCTTTGTCATAGGCGACGATGAAGACGGCGCAGTCAGCGCTCGACGGCGGTGTGCCTGGTTCGTGGTCCGTGGTGCCGAAGCGGGCGTCAAGTTCCGCCTGCTGCGCCCGGCGCAGGTCTGCCCCGACGGGATTCGACCAGGAAACCTGGCGGATGTTCAGCCTTGGATTGGTCTGCATACGTGCCTCGTTTCGCCGGAGGGTTATGCACTAAAAAACTAGAAGCATGTGGTTACGCTGGTGTTTCTTCCGGGTAAGGGGCTGGATAACACCGAGGGCTAGCAATAAGCAGGTTACTTGGCGGTCTAGTTATCAGGCAGTCTAAACTATTCCTATGGTTTCCACAGGTAACGAAGGCTCCGGCTACTGGTACGGTCCGGACGGGCAGCTGGACTACGGCGCTGCCGTTTTGAAGTCCCTGCGCGATTACCGCTCGGCAGAAACCACCATGCGCCGTTCCACCAGGGATTCCATGGGGATGGGGGAAACCGACCTCCTGGCGCTGCGGTACCTTCTGCGGGTGCAGGCCTCGGGCGAGGCCGTGGTGCCCAAGGACCTGAGCCAGTTCCTCGGCATCACCAGCGCCTCCACCACCTCGCTGATCGACCGGCTCGTGGCGAGCGGCCACGTCCGGCGCGAGGCCCACCCGTCGGACCGCCGGTCCGTCGTGATCGTCCCCACGGTGGAATCCGACAAGGAAGTGCGCGAGACGCTGGGTGCCATGCACCGCAGGATGATGGCCGTGGCGGAAAGCCTGACCGCGGAGGAGGCGCGCGTGGTAGTGGAATTCCTGAAGCGGATGACCGAGGCGGTCAGCGCGCAGGAGGCCAGCCACGCAAAAAGTAGCTAGTTGGACTAGCTAGCCTGACTAGTAATATGTAAGCTTACGATCGGTCCTTTGAATGAAACTGCCCGATGGAGTCGTGAGCCTGTTGATTACTTTTACCGAAGTTTTGCCGCAGCAGAGCAACGGAATGCACTGCGGTATGCCCAATGGAACTGGTGACTCCTGCCATCCGGGGTGGCGCCGCGGTCTACACCTTCGAACCGGAAGGACCAGGAGCGGTGGAACTGCCGCCGGTCTGGCGCTGCCAGTGCGGTTTCCAGCTTGACGCCTGGCAGCCTTCCACTTCCTCCGACTGGCACGCCACGGCGGCGGCCACTCCCGTCGAGGCCGCTGCGCCGTACGCCGCATGAACTCGCCCGCCCTTGCACCCCCGGTTCGTGGGCGCCGCGAAACGCTTCCTGCCGCAGACGGCGTCCTCGCCGGACGGTACCTGCTGCGGGAGCGCCTTGGACGCGGTTCCGGTGCGGAGGTGTTCCGGGCTGTTGACATCAACGGCGGGCCGGATGTTGCGGTCAAGCTGGCAGTGGAGAACTCGGACAAGCAACACGGGCGCATCCGGAACGAAGCGGCTGTCCTGGCAGCCCTTCATCACCCGTCCATCATCAGGTTCATTGCACAGGGCCTCATGCCGTCCGGCGGGCCGCACGGCGGACTGCCGTTCGTTGTGGAGGAGCTTGCACTGGGAACCAGCCTTGCAGAGGCCGTCCGCAGCAACAGCAAACAACCCGGGGAGGTAGCCGGCTGGGCGGTCGGGCTGTTCGGCGCGCTCGCCCATCTGCATGGCCGTGGGCTGGTGCACCGCGACATCAAGCCCGCCAACCTGATGCTGAGCGGAGTGCGGCGGAGTCCGGTGCGGATCATCGACTTCGGGATCGCTGCGGCGGCGGGGTCGGCGCCGGAACCCGGCATATCCTCCGGCACCGTGCACTACATGAGTCCAGAACAGGCATCCGGCGGGGAAAGCGAACCGTCCTGGGACGTTTACTCGATGGGGCTTGTCCTCTTGGAACTCCTGACCGGGGCCGAGGCATTTCCCGGGACCGCCATCGAGTCACTGGTGGCCCGGACGCTCCGGAGCCCCCATATTCCGGACTCGCTGCCGCCCGCCTGGCAGTCCTTCCTCCGCTCCCTGACAGCGATGGACAGTGCAGAGCGGCCGACGGCGGCAGAGGCCGCGCGGATGGCGTTCCGGCTTCTCCCCGTACCCGCCCCTGAGGCCATCAGCCCCTGCCGCAGGACGGCTGTTTTTCCTGCCCGCAGCATCCGACAGCTCGTCTAGGGGCCGGTTACGTCCCTGCCCATGGGGTCTTCCGCCGTCGGGTCTGCCAGGGCCAGCCCGCCGATCGGGCTTCCATCCCAGTGAATCAGCTTCCAGCCGGCATCGGGATCGCCTTCGAGGGCCACGATTCCCGTGTTGGCCAGCACATGGCGGGCAGCGAATTCATGGTCGGCGTCCTCGGCACGGCGGCCCGCCCAGGTTCGGATCGCGGCGCCATGGCTTACCAGCGCGGCGGTTCCATGCTTGCCCCGGAAGGCACGTTCCACTACCTGCTTGATAGCGGCGTCAAAACGTTCAAAGAAGGCATGGCCGTCAGGTCCCCCCGGCATGCGCCGGCCAAGGTCGCCGGCGGCCCAGGAGATGACCGTTCCCATATACCGCTTGTGCGACTCGTGGTCCGTAAGTTTCTCCAGCGAGCCGGCCTCGATTTCATGCAGGCCATCCAGCACTTCGACGTCAAGGCTGCGCAGCCTGCCCAGTGGAGCAGCTGTGATTTGGGTCCTGATCAGCGTGGACGCGTACAGGGCACCAATTGGCTCATTGGCCAGGGACCGCGCCATGGCTTCGGCCTGCCGCTCACCGAGTTCTGTCAGTCCGGGCCCCGGATGGGCGGTATCCAACTGGCCGAGGACGTTGCCGGGGGTCTGTCCGTGGCGGATGAGCAGCAGCTTCATGCTCTCCAGTTTCGCACCCCGGGGACCTGGCTGCGGACCCGTCAGCTGCCCCTGATAACGCGAAGGCGCCGGGCCTTTCCAAGCCCGGCGCCGCCGTCGTAATTCTCCTGCGCCCCGCGGCGGACCTACTTGAGGTGGTCCACCAGCTGGTCCGCGATGCCCGTGTACTTGCCCGGTGTCAGCGCGAGCAGCCGTGCCTCCGCATCGGCGGAAAGGCCAAGGCTCTGCACGAACTCCCGCATGCGCGCGGCATCCACGCGCTGGCCGCGGGTGAGGTCCTTGAGCCGCTCGTAGGGGTTCTCCATGCCCTTGACGCCGGCAACGGCCTCGGCACGCATGACCATCTGGATGGCTTCGCCCAGCACTTCCCAGTTCGTGTCCAGGTCGCCGGCCAACACGTCCTCGGCAACGTCCAGGCGCTCAAGGCCCTTGGCCACGTTGGAGATGGCCAGCAGCGAGTGCCCGAACGCGACGCCGATGTTGCGCTGGCTGGAGGAGTCCGTGAGGTCGCGCTGCCAGCGGGAAGTAACCAGTGTCGCCGCCAGGGTGTCCAGCAGGCCGTTGGAGATCTCCAGGTTCGCTTCGGCGTTCTCGAAGCGGATCGGGTTCACCTTGTGCGGCATGGTGGAGGAGCCGGTGGCCCCCGCAACCGGGATCTGCGCGAAGTAGCCGATGGAGATGTAGCTCCAGATGTCGGTGCAGACGTTGTGCAGGATGCGGTTGAAGCGGGCCACGTCGGCATACAGCTCCGCCTGCCAATCGTGGCTTTCAATCTGGGTGGTAAGGGGGTTCCAGGTCAGTCCCAGACCCTCTACGAAGGACCTGGAAACCTGCTGCCAGTCGGCGCCGGGAACGGAGGCAACATGCGCGGCGTAAGTACCGGTGGCGCCGTTGATCTTGCCGAGGTACTCGGTCCTTGCGATCCGGTCCAGCTGCCGGTTCAGGCGGTGAGCGGTGACCGCGAGCTCCTTGCCCAGGGTGGTGGGCGTGGCCGGCTGCCCGTGCGTCCGCGAGAGCATGGGGACCGAACGGTTGTCCTCTGCCATCTTGCTGATCTGGGCCACCAGGGCGCGGGCGGCGGGGAGCCACACGTCCTCCACAGCACCCTTGACGCCGAGGGCGTAGGACAAGTTGTTGATGTCCTCCGAGGTGCAGCCGAAGTGCACCATGGCCGTCAGGTTTTCGATGCCGATGCCGGGGAGGCGCCTGCCGATGTAGTACTCCACGGCCTTCACGTCGTGAACCGTCACGGCTTCGATTTCCGCGAGTTCGGCCACGGAAGCGGCATCGAATTCGGTGACGATGGCACGGAGCTGATCCTGCTGGTCCTGGCTGAGCGCGCCGGCGCCGGGGAGCACGTTGTTACTGGTCAGGTGGATAAGCCATTCAACTTCGACAGCCACACGGTCGCGGTTCAGGGCAGCTTCGGACAGGTAATCCACCAGCGGCGCGACGGCGGACTGGTAGCGGCCGTCCAGGGGACCGAGGGCGATCTTTTCCTGTGACGCGGCGAGGGCCAGGCGTCCTGAGGGCGTACGTGTATCAGCTGTGGCGGCAGTTTCAGGCATGTGCTGATTCTTTCACGAACTCCGTTGGCCCCCGAAGCGTGCCTGCCCACGTTACTTGTCCACATAGCCGACGGCGGTGCTGGGGATGGTGCCGGGCTTTCCTTAGCGTTGGCGCATCAGTAAAGCGATGCGGGCCGGCGGGAGCTGCCCGGGATGGGGAATGTGTCATGGGGAACGTGTTGGGGGACGGCATGCCGGGAGCTGCAGACCATGTCGCCGCCGATCTCATGCCATTGGCCGGGCGGCTTGCATCCTGCGTGGCAGGAGTCGAGGAAGTCATAGCCGGACTGCGTGAGATCCAACTGCTCGACTGGCAGTCGCCGGCCGGCCAGGCTTACCGGAACACCGTCGCCCGGCAGGGTGCTGCCCTGCGTCAGGCGTCGGACTGCCTGGAGGAAGCCAGGGCCGCCGTTGCACGCCACGTCCAGGAGAGCTTCACGGCTGCCCTTGCCAAAGGCCAGCTGTAACGCACGCCGGACAATCCATGGACAACGACCGCATCCAACTGTTCGGCCCTGGCAGGGACGGACACCTGACGATCCGGGGCGGCAGCAGTGGCATCAGCGTCCAGCTCGAAGAGCTGACGGCAGGCGCGGAGAAACTGGATGCCCTTGCCCGGGACCTCGTTGCCGTGGAGCAGGAAGCGGGACGGATCCTGGACCACCTCTGCTGGGTTGACCGGCAGCCGGCGTGGTCCGGGTCCGCGCACCTTGCTGCCGTCCGGAACAGTCAATGGCGCGTCCAGGCCGCCAGGGCGGAGTTGCAGCGCATCAGCAGCCAGATTCGTGCCTGCCTCCGCGACTACGAGGACGCCGAGTGGCGTGCCAACGTGGGACGGTTCTTCGGCATCACCAGGGTGGAGGAGTTCAGCAGCTCGTGGGACACCATGGCGGCAGCAGGAGTCCCGGACCGGCGAACCACGGAATCCATCATCACCATGCTGGGACTGGCGGCTCCCGACGTCCGGGCAAGAATTGACCAGGAACCCTTCGTCCGGGACGCCCTGATGTTCCTCGTGGCAAATTACGTCCCGCGGCCTATCGCTGTACGGCCGGAAGAACCCGTCCGGGTGGAGCTGGATACGTCGCCCGCCGGCCTTCTGGAGCGGATCCGGGACGTAGATGCCCGCGGTCCCGGACACGTTGAGGTGCTGGAGGTGGAGAACGGCGGGGAGGCGACGTACGTGGTGGTCCTTCCCGGCACCCAGGCGTCAGGAAGATACGCGGGCGGTGACAACCCCTTCGACGAAGCCGGCATTCTGGAAGGAATGCTGTACGGCTCGGAGGAACTGAACCAGGCCGTCCTTGATGCTTTGGCATTGGCCGGGGCGGAACGTGGCGCGGCCGTGGTCGCGGTGGGCTACAGCCAGGGCGGAATCCATGCCATGAACCTGGCTGCCGATTCCCGCGTCCTGGAACGGTACGACGTCAAGTATGTGCTGACGGCGGGCTCCCCGGTGGCCGGAACCAGGCCCGGAGAGGAAGTCAGCGCACTGCATCTTGAGCATGAAGCCGACTGGGTGCCTGGAAGCGATGGTGTGGCCAACCCGGAAACCCGGAACCGGGTCACCGTCTCCACGTCCACGCCTGTCTCGTCCCGGGAGGATAAGGGGCTGGGCCCTGGCCACAGCTTCGATGGGTACCAGGAAGCCGCGCGCCTCGTGGCGGACAGTAACGATCCGTCCCTGGTGCACTCCACAGCGGTGCTGGCCGGCGTCCTCGGAGCCGGCGGTACGGCTACGGCCACCCGGTTCTCCCTGTCGCGCACGAAGGGCCCTGCGCAAACGCTCACCCCGCAGGACCCCCGCGCCCATGAGCGGGGACACGGCGGTCGCTAGCCCCGGCGCCGCGGCTAGCGCTTCCGTGCCCCAGGCAGCACGCCGGCCACAACCGAAACCAGCGAGATGATGATTGCGGCCAGCACAGCGGTCCAGAAGAAGGAGTCGATGGTGAACTCCACCGGTGTGTAGCTGCTGATCCAGGACGTCAGGTAGAGCATGGCCGCATTGATGATGATGGTGAACAGCCCCAGGGTCAGGATGGTGATGGGCAGGGCGAGGAACCTGACCAGCGGCCTGACGAAAGCGTTCACAATGCCAAAGAGGGCGCCAATGAACAGGTAGGCCAGGACAAGCCCGACGGCGTCGGTGCCCGCCGTGACGCCGCTTTCCGCAACGGCTTCGGAAGCGGCGGAGCTGGAGATTTCCAGTCCCGGCAGAAGCCAGCTCGCCACCCACAGCGCTGCGGCGTTAATGATGATCCGAAGAATGAAGGAGCCCATTGACCCATGCTTGCACAGGGCCTTGCACACGGGAGGGCGGGACGGAGAGAAGTAGGCTGGGTTGCATGACGTCTTCAGATGCCCTGGCCGGCGGGATTCCGCCGCGCCCGGTGGTGGGCCGGCTGCCCCGCTATGCGGCGGGGAAGCCGCCAGTCGCCGTCGAAGGCTTGGCCAGCTACAAGCTCTCCTCCAATGAGAACCCGCTTCCGCCGCTCCCCGCCGTCGTTGAGGCCATCGCGCGCCAGCAGGACTTCAACCGCTATCCGGACCCGCTCAGCAGCCGGTTGCGGGCGGCCCTCGCCGAATTCCTGGACGTCCCGGCGGATGACATCGTCACCGGAGCCGGCAGCCTGGGCGCGCTGAACCAGGTCCTGGCCACGTTTGCGGGCCAGAATGACGACGGCAAACCCGATGAGGTCATCTACGCGTGGCGGTCGTTCGAGGCCTATCCCATCAGCGTCGGACTGGCAGGCGCCGAGAGCGTCCCGATCCCGGTCACCGCCGATGGCCGGCACGATTTGGCAGCCATGGCCGCCGCAGTCACCGCCCGCACCAAAGTGATCCTCCTGTGCACGCCCAACAACCCCACCGGTCCTGCACTGGCAGCAGCCGAAACTGAAGCCTTCATCCGCTCCGTGCCCTCCAACGTAGTGGTGGTCATCGATGAGGCGTACCAGGAGTTCGTCCGGGCAGCTGACGCGGTGGATGGCCTGGTGCTCTACCGCAAATACCCCAACGTGGTGGTGCTCCGCACGTTTTCCAAAGCCCATGGTTTGGCAGGGCTCCGCGTGGGCTACAGCGTGTCGAATCCGGGGCTCACGCAACACCTCAGGGTGGCCGCCACCCCGTTCGCCGTGTCGCAGATCGCAGAAAAAGCCGCAATGGTTTCGCTGCAAAATTTTCCGCAGGTTGTAGAAAGGGTACAAACGCTCGTGGATGAGCGGACCCGGGTGGAAACCGGCCTGCGGGACCTGGGCTGGGCCGTTCCCGATGCCCAGGGAAACTTCGTCTGGTTGGCCCTGGGTGCTGACAGTACACGCTTTGCAGACCTCGCCGCCGCACGGGCCCTGTCCGTCAGGGCGTTCCCAGGGGACGGGGTCCGGGTCAGCATCGGAGAGCAGGAGGCCAACACCCGGTTCCTGCAGTTGTGTGCGGACTATACAAAGCCCTCAGGTGCTTCCTAGCGCTTAACAAGTACCCCCGCGCCTACCTACTGAAGATAAAGTTAGGATCAGTAAGCCAATGTATATGCCGCAAGAGGAATGTATTCCCTAAGAGGCATATATCCCAGCGACATGCATTGCATCCGGATGCGGCAAGCAAGGAGACGGTATGGGCACACATCTGCCTTCCACCGAGTTTGACGGAACAGCGGTAGACGACCAGCGGGAAGCTGATGCGGAGGCCGTCATGGGCGAGCCCGCGGCGCAGATGGTGCAGCTGCTGGGACCTGATGGCAAGCTCGGCGCCGACCCGATCTACAGCAAGTACGCGGACAAGCTGACGCCGGACCGCCTGCGCGGGCTGTACGCGGACATGGCCGCGATCCGCCGGTTCGATGTTGAGGCCACCGCCCTCCAGCGGCAGGGGCAGCTTGCCCTGTGGGTTCCGCTGACCGGACAGGAAGCAGCGCAGATCGGCTCGGGCCGGGCGAGCCAGCCGCAGGATTACATCTTTCCCACCTACCGGGAACACGGCGTCGCACTGACCAGGAACGTGGACCTTGCGGAACTGCTCCGCCAGTTCCGCGGAGTGTCCAATGGCGGCTGGAACCCGAAGGACACTAATTTCCACCTGTACACCCTGGTGCTCGCCGCCCAGACACTTCACGCGGTGGGCTACGCCATGGGCATCCAGCGGGACCAGAAGCTGGCCGCGACGGGCGGCGCGGCCGGGCAGGAACCGGACGCCGCTGTGATTGCCTACTTCGGCGACGGCGCCAGTTCCGAAGGCGACGTCCACGAGTCCATGGTCTTCGCCTCCTCCTACAACGCCCCCGTGGTGTTTTTCTGCCAGAACAACCACTGGGCGATTTCCGTCCCCACCAACGTGCAGACGCGCGTTCCGCTGTCCAACCGGGCTAAGGGCTACGGCTTCCCGGGCATCCGCGTGGACGGCAACGATGTGATCGCGGTGCACGCCGTCACCGAGTGGGCCCTGGAGCACGCCCGGCAGGGCAAGGGCCCTGTCCTGATCGAGGCCTTCACCTACCGCGTTGGTGCGCACACCACCGCTGACGATCCCACCAAGTACCGCCATTCGGCTGAAGAAGAGGCCTGGCGTGCCAAGGATCCGCTGCTCCGGCTGGAGAAGTACCTCCGTGCCGAGGGCCTGGCGGATGATGATTTCTTCGCCAGGGTCAAGGCCGACGGCGACGAACTCGCGGCCTATGTCCGGCGCACCACCCATGACCTAGAGACTCCGGACATCCGCTCCGCCTTTGCCAACACCTATGCTGAGGCCCACCCCCTAGTGGCCGAGGAACTGGCATGGTTCGAAGAATACGAGGCCGGGTTTGCCGGTCTGGACTCCTCGGCGGAACAGGGACAGGCAGCAGCAAAGGCAGGCCACTGATGACCACCATGACCATCGCCAAGGCGATCAACCAGGGCCTGCGTGCCACCTTGGCCGGCAATTCCAAGTCACTCCTGATGGGCGAGGACATCGGTCCCCTCGGTGGCGTGTACCGGGTGACCGACGGGCTGATCGGCGAGTTCGGCCCGGACCGGGTGGTGGATACCCCGCTGGCTGAGTCCGGCATTATCGGCACCGCCATCGGCCTGGCCCTGCGCGGCTACCGGCCGGTCTGCGAGATCCAGTTCGACGGGTTCGTCTTCCCCGGCTTCAACCAGATCACCACCCAGCTGGCCAAGATGCACGCCCGCAGCAACGGCAACCTCACGGTGCCGGTGGTCATCCGCATCCCTTACGGCGGCGGCATCGGGTCCGTGGAGCACCATTCAGAATCGCCCGAAGCGCTGTTCGCCCACACCGCAGGGCTCCGGATCATCACCCCGTCCAATCCCCACGACGCCTACTGGATGATCCAGCAGGCCGTGGACTGCCAGGACCCGGTGATCGTCTTCGAGCCCAAGCGCCGCTACTGGCTCAAGGGCGAGGTGGACACCCACGCACCTGGCCACGCTGCCGACCCCTTCAAGGCCCATGTCCTTCGCGAAGGCACTGACGCCACCGTCGTCGCCTACGGGCCGCTGGTCCCCGTCGCCCTCGCGGCCGCCAACGCCGCCGAGGAAGACGGCCGCAGTGTGGAAGTCATTGACCTCCGCTCCATCTCGCCGCTCGACTTTGACACCGTCACCGCCTCCGTCCAGAAGACCGGCCGCCTGATCGTCGCCCACGAGGCGCCCACGTTCGGCGGAATCGGCGGCGAGATCGCGGCCCGCATCAGCGAGCGGGCCTTCCATTCGCTTGAAGCCCCCGTCATTCGCGTGGGCGGCTTCCACATGCCGTACCCCGTCGCGAAGGTGGAGGAAGACTACCTTCCGGACATCGACCGCATCCTGGAGGCGCTGGACCGCGCCCTCTCCTACTGAGGACCCCATGACTCTCAACAAGTTCAACCTGCCCGACGTCGGCGAGGGCCTGACCGAGGCCGAGATCGTCTCCTGGAAGGTCAAGCCCGGCGACGCCGTTGCCATCAACGACGTCCTCTGCGAAATCGAAACGGCCAAATCCATCGTGGAACTGCCGTCCCCCTTCGCCGGGACCGTCACCGAACTGCTGGTTCCGGAAGGGGTGACCATCGACGTCGGCACGGCCATCATCAGCGTCAGCGACGAGGTGGAAGGCGATCCAACGCCCGCTGACGTGCGCGCCCCGGAAGTGCCCCTGCAGCCGGTGTACGGCACGCTGCCGGCTGGTGAAGAGGGCGCGGAGGACGACGCCGGCGCCCAGGACAATGCCCCGGCCGGCGGTCCGCTGGTGGGTTCCGGCCCCAAGGCCGACGCCGTCAAGCGCCGCCCGCGCAAAACGCAGCCCTCCGCCGCCGTGACCGTCAACGCCCCGGAGGTGGAACCGGTCCAGCCACGCACGCCGGCTGAGGTCGTCCAGTCCCCGCGCCCCGCCGCTGCGTCCCCGGCAGGAGGTATCGACAACCGGCCTACCCTGGGCGGCACCATCACCGGGCTGGTCAACCGTGTCCTGGCCAAGCCTCCCGTCCGCAAAATCGCCCGGGACCTGGGCATCGACCTGGCGGATGTGGTGGCCACCGGTTCCCGCGGCGAGGTGACCCGCGAGGACCTGGTGAGCTACCAGGCCCAGCGCGACGCCGAACTGGACAAAGCGGACGGATTCTGGGGCAAGGTGGGCAAGCCGCAGGACCAGCGAATTGAACGGATTCCGGTCAAGGGCGTCCGCAAGGCCACGGCCAGGGCGATGGTGGAGTCGGCCTTCTCCGCTCCCCATGTCAGCATCTTCGTGGACGTCGATGCCAGCCGGACCATGGAGTTCGTCAAGCGGCTCAAGTCGTCACGGGACTTTGAGGGCATCCGGGTTTCGCCGCTGTTGATCCTGGCCAAGGCCGTCATTTGGGCTGCCGCACGGAATCCCAGCGTCAATGCCACATGGGTGGACAACGCCGACGGCAGCGACGCCGCCGAGATCCACGTCAAGCACTATATGAACCTGGGCATCGCCGCAGCAACACCGCGCGGCCTGATGGTCCCGAACATCAAGAACGCCCAGGACCTCTCACTCAAGGAACTGGCCCTCGCGCTGAACAACCTTGCCACCACGGCACGGGCCGGCAAGACCCAGCCCGCTGAAATGCAGGGCGGCACGCTGACCATCACGAACATCGGGGCACTGGGCATCGACACGGGGACGCCCATCATCAACCCGGGCGAGGTGGCCATCGTGGCGTTCGGCACCATCAAGCAGAAGCCCTGGGTCCTTGACGGTGAGGTCATCCCGCGCTGGATCACCACCCTCGGCGGCTCCTTCGACCACCGGGTGGTGGATGGTGACCTGTCCGCGCGCTTCATGGCCGACGTCGCTGCCATCCTGGAAGAGCCGGCGCTGCTCCTGGACTAAGGGACGTGGTTGTCAACAGCAATACCATCCGGGCGAAGAACAGGACAGCCAGGTGGCTGACCGAGGCGTTCCAGCCGCCTGTGGTGGTCAGCGTCCAGCTGCTGATCAGCCCCCTGACGGAGGACGGGTTCCCCGGGACCATGGTGTACGGGGCGCTGGCAGCCCTGTTCGTCTGCGTGCTCCCGCTGATCCTGCTGCTGGTCCTGGTGCGGCTTGGAAAGGTCACCGACCACCACGTCAGTGACAGGAGGCAGCGTGCGCCGGTCCTGCTCATGGCGCTGGTTTCGATCCTGGCCGGGCTGCTGGTCCTGGAGGTGGCCGGGGCGCCGCGGAGTGTTGTTGCCATGGTCCTCGCCGTTGTGGGCGGGGTGGTGGTCCTGGCCGCTGTGAGCCCGTTCTGGAAAATGAGCGGCCATGCCGCCGCCATCTCCTGCTCCGCCGTTATCGCCGTCCTGATGCTGGGGCCGGCGTGGGCGCCGCTGCTGCTCCTGGTGCCGGCGGTCGGCTGGTCCCGCGTGGTGCTTCGCGCCCACACCGTTGCTCAGGTGGTGGCAGGCTCACTATTCGGCGGGGTGGTGATGGCGGGCATCTGGTGGATGCTTCAGGGCCTGATGGCGCCGTAGGACATCGTGGTGAACATCTCGAGGGCGGCCGGATCGGCGGTGTCCCCCAGGGCCACAGCCGCTGCCGTCAGCAGCACACCCATCGCGGCCGCTATTCCGGCCCACGCGGTCAGCAGCTTCCAGTCCTCGCGCAGCACGCTGCCCACGGTTGCGGGAAGCTGCAGGTCCGGGGCGATGAGGTTAGGGGCGCTGTCAACGCTGCCGTCATCCAGCAGCGCCACAACGGTGCCGTTGCTGCGGTCAACCCGCATGGAGCAGATGTGGTTTCCGTGGCGGGCCAGGAGGATGTCGTGACCTACGAGCTGGCGGCGCTGGAGAGTGATCAATGGTGCCCCTTGATAGTGGTGTCTGCGTTGTCCGCACCGTTGGGGCCTGATCCGATTTTATCCTTGCGCTCAGGGCTTAAATGGCGTAGAGGGGGTGAGAACGAACACCCCCCGGCGCGACGTTGGCCACCAGGGGGAGTGTCCGCGGTAACTCCTAGTCGGCGTCGTAAGTGTTGGCGATGTAGACATCGCAGGGCGCGTTGTGGGCCACGCTGTTCGCCACACTGCCCAGGACCCGGCCGATGCCCTGCATCCTGCGGTTTCCCACTACGATGATGCGGGCCTCCATCCGGATGGCCTCCTTGATCAAGGCGTCAGCGGGCCGCCCGCGGGCAGCCGAATACGTTACCTTCCCGCCGCCCCCCAGTGATTCAGCCACTGTCCGCGCCACGTGCTCGGCAGCATCGGCATCTGAGACGATCCACTGGTCGCTGCCGCTGCCAAACACCTCTGTCCTGTCACTGTCGAAGGCGCTAACGACGTGGAGTGAGGCATCCAGGGCCAAGGCCAGGTCCCGGGCAGACTCTGCCGCCTTCTTTGCGGTTCCGCTGCCGTCAACTCCCACAACGATGATTCCGCTCATATGTTTGCTCCTTTGCTTGGTTCCGCGGCACTGGTGAGGCCAACGCTACAGCGCGGCGATGGCTTCCTGAAGCACCGGGGCCAGCCGGCGCACGCCCTCGGTAATTGCCTCGGGCGGCACGGCGCTGAAGGCGAGGCGCAGCTTGTTGGACGGATCGTCCGACGGCGTGAAGGCGGCACCGGGTATAAAGACCACGCCCGCGTCAATCGCCTTGTGCAGCAGCGGGTAGGTGTCCAGTCCTTCCGGCAGCGTCACCCAGACAAAGAAGCCGCCCTCCGGGCTGGTCCAGCTAGTCCCCGCGGGCATGAACTCCTTCAACGCGGCCAGCATCGCCTGGCAACGGTCCGCGTACAGGCTCCGGTAGGTCTGGATCTGGCCCTGCCAGTCGTATTCGCGGAGATAGGCGGAGACGAGCATCTGGTTCAGGGTTGGCGGGCACAGCGTGACGGATTCGGCGGCAAGGTAGTACCGGCGCTGCAGATGCTCCGGCACCAGGGCCCAACCGATGCGCAGGCCGGGAGCGAAAATCTTGGAGAACGAACCCATGTAGATGACGTCGTCCGGGTTTCCCGCACGCAGCGGTGGCAGGGGCTCGCCGCTGTACCGCAGCAGGCCGTAGGGGTTATCTTCGAGGATCAAAATATTCGCGTTGCGACATATGTCGACCACCTGCTGGCGGCGTTCCTTGGCGAGGGTGATTCCGGAAGGGTTGTTGAAGTTGGGGATGGTGTAGAGGAATTTGATGCTCTTGCCGGACAGCTGGAGCGCCGCGATCTTCGCTTCCAGCACCTCCGGGACCAGGCCGGATTCGTCCATGTCCACTGTTTCCACCTGGACCTGGTACGACTCGAACGTGTTCAGTGCTCCCACATAAGTGGGATCTTCCACCAGCACCACGTCACCTGGATTGCAGAAGACTTTGGTGGCCACATCCTGGGCTGACTGGGAACCGGCGGTGATCACCACGTTCTGAGGCAGGGCATCCAGGATTCCCTCGGCGGCCATCACCTCGCAGATTTGTGTCCGCAGCTCCAGGGTCCCCTGGCCGGTCCCGTACTGCAGCGCGGTCAGGCCGTCCTCTGCAATGATCCGGGCCGTCGTGGCCGCGAGCCGGTCCAAGGGCAGGGACTGCAGGTAAGGGCTTCCGCCGGCAAGGGAGACCAGGCCCGGGCGCATGGAGATGTCAAAGACGTCGCGCACCGCCGACTGCCGGATATTCGCGGCCCGGTCCGAGAATAGTTCCTCGTGCCGGTGGGCGGACGTGGCGGCCCGTTCGATTGCATCTATTGCTTCCGCTGGCAGCGTCCCTGCTGCGTCGATTGTTTCGTGGCTCACACGGACAGGATACAGCTGAAGGTTGCCTGAAAAGCAACACCTGTTGCGCTACCGTGCCCTGCCGACTAATCCTGGCGCAACACTTCAGCGAGGGGTTGTCCGTTCACGTAGACCTCTGCCCTGATGGCGCCGGCGGCGGCCACCGCGGTCTGGGTCAGCTGGGCTTCCACGCGCAGGATGTCACACGCGCCGCCAAGGGTAAGCGTGCCGGCCAGGTAGACCGTGACAGTGGTCCCGTCAAAGCTCCCGGACAGGAAAGTCAGGTCGGAGCCGTCCAAGGCGTTGTAGACGTCCGAGACCTCGATCGGCTCCAGTGGAATGTCACCGCCCCCTGCCCCTTCGAGCAGGGCGTTCATCGCGGCAGTCAACAGGGGCTCGGTCCCTGGCGCGGCCCGGGACAGTCCCACCAGGCTGTCGTTGCAGCCGAAACGCACGCCGCTGCTGCCGCCGTCGTCAAGGAGAACGTAGTAGGCGGTCAGCATTCGCGGTGCCGCCGGGATTACCGGGGGATTCGAAGCAGTGGGGGAGGGGGTCTGTGTTGCCGGCGTTGCCCGTGGTTTCCCCGCCTCCGGGACGGACATGCCTTGAGGTGGCGCCATGGCCGGCGGGCTGGTGGGTGGCCGGCTTGGGGTTGGGGCGAGGGTGGGTCCGGGCGGCATGGCGGGAGTGCCGGCCGAGGCTGGTTCCTGCGGCTGTGGCGCAGGAACGGTGGGGGCGGGAGGCGGCGCAGGGCTGCTGACGGAACCGCTGCCTGGGTTGGGGGAAGCGGCGGAGGGCGTCTGCGGAGCCTGGTCCACGCAGGAGGCAAGGAGCAGCGGAAGGGCGAGGGCTGCCGCCGCCCAGCGCTTCCTTGCGGGGCGCCTCCCGGCGCTCTGCTCTGCTGCCATGACTGCACCGCGATTCCGTTCCGGTACTTTTTCGTGGATCAATGCTACGGCTGGCTCTTCCGGCCGCGTATGTCCGGTAGGTACCGGTTGGGACAAGAGTTGGTCACGGTGCCGGCATGCGGCAACGCCCGGTCCGCTGGCGGGCGGACCGGGCGTTGCGGGCATTTCAAGCCTTAGGCTGCAGGTGCGGCAGCAGCAAGGACATCGAACACGCCCTTGATCTGCTCAACAACCTCGGCGTCGTCCTTGGGGTGAACTTCGGCGAACCGGACCATCGAGCCGGGGACGGCCAGCTTCACGTCCTCGAGGACCTGGGCGCCGGCAATCCCGGCGGCCTTGCGGGCCTCGTCCTGGGCCCACACGCCGCCATACTGGCCAAACGCCGTACCGACGACGGCCGTGGGCTTGCCGGCCAGGGCGCCGGCGCCGAAGGGGCGGGACAGCCAGTCAATGGCGTTCTTCAGGGCTGCGGGCACGGTGCCGTTGTGCTCGGGGGTCACCAGGAGGACGGTGTCGGCTTCGCTGGCTGCGGAACGGAGGGCGGCGGCAGCGGCGGGAACCTTGCCTTCAACGTCGATGTCCTCGTTGTAGAAGGGGATATTGCCCAGGCTTTCGTGGATGACGACGTCCACCTGCTCGGGGGCGTTGAGTTGGATTGCCTCCGCCAGTTTCTGGTTCGTGGATTCGGCACGCAGGCTGCCGACGAGAGTCAGTACTTTGCTCTTGGTCATAAGAACTCCTTGTCTTGGTGGCAGCGGGACGCCGCTTGCCGGTTTTCGCTCAGGCTGGTCATGCCTTCCACCAGACTAAACGGACCGTGGTCCGGTTCTATTCCCGGGGGCTAGAATGACGCTGTGAGCCTGATCCCACTGCGGCCGGGAATGCCGGCGACGGCAGCTGAACGGAGTGACGCCGCCCGCAACCGGGAGCGGCTGCTGGTGGCCGCCCGGGAAATCATCCGGGAGGGCGGCGCCCAGGGGCTCACCATGGACCGTCTGGCCGAGCGCGCCGGTGTGGGCAAGGGCACTGTATTCCGCCGTTTCGGCAGCCGGGCAGGCCTCCTGCTGACGTTGCTGGACGATTCTGAAGCGGCGTTCCAGGAGCGCTTCCTGTTTGGCCCGCCGCCTTTGGGGCCGGGCGCGCCCGGCCTGGAGCGGCTGGTTGCCTTCGGTGCCGCTCGGATCGCCTACGTGGTGGAGTTCGGCGACCTTGTGCTCGCGGCGGAGAACGCCTCCCGCAGCAGCCGTTTTGAGGTGCCCGCAGCGGCGCTGTGGCACCGGCATATCGAAGTGCTGCTCCGGGAAGAAGGCTTCACCTCCGACCCCTGGCTCATGGCGGGCTCCCTGGGTGCCGCCCTGGACCCCGGGCGGCTCCTCAACCTGGTCCGCGTCCACGGGATCACCGCTGACAGGTTGGCCGCGTCGTGGCGGGATCTTGTCACACGGGTGGTCAAAGGCGCATAGATTACGCGGGCAGAAGCCCCAGCGTCCAGTCAAATCAACTTCACAGAATTGTTCATAACAATCTGATACGCCCGGGTAGTTTTCCCCGCGTCCGCCCCCATTTTCGCTGATGGCCTGTGGTAGTTTCCTCTGGAATGTGACCCGCGACATAGTCCGCCAGGACGCCCGGCCAGGGCTGCGGGACGCCAGCTATCCGCTGGCACTGGTCCCGGTGACGCGGTACAACTCCCGCTGATCCGGGGAGGACGGAAGGATCCAGATAGCGTGCTCAGGTACCTCGCAAGGCGCGGCCTCATCTATGTGGTCATGATTTTCCTGACCACCTCCGCGGGCTACTTCCTTGCGGTGGGTTCCCTGAAGCCTGCACTGCTCGAACAGGAACGCATTCCGCGCCCAACTCCTGAACAGGTTGCCACCTCGATGCGACTGAAGGGACTTGACCCGGACCTGAGCCCCTGGGAGCGCTATGTCGACTGGCTGACCGCCATCGTCACCCGCTGGGACTGGGGCAGGAGCCCCAACGGGGCCTTCATCAACGCGGAGTTCGGCGACAGAGTCTGGATCTCCACCAGGTTGTTCCTGGCATCCATCGTCTTGACCCTCGTCATTGGTGTGGCCCTAGGGGTCTACTCCGCCGCCCGGCAGTACAAGTTCCAGGACCGGGTCATCACCTCCTACAGCTATCTTGCCTACATCGTGCCCGCACCCATCGCCTACTTCCTGGTGCAGCTCGGAGCCATCAACATCAACGAGTCCGTGGGTGAGCGCATCTTCTTCGTCACCGGAATCTCCACACCCGGGATAGAACCGGGCTGGGCGCAATTCGTGGACATGCTGGCGCATTACGCGGTACCCACCGTCGCCATCACCCTGGTGGGGTGGGGTTCCTACCAGATCGCCCAGCGCCAGTACCTGCTGGACAACGTGAATGCTGATTTCGTCCGGACGGCCCGTGCCAAGGGCCTCAGCCGCAACCAGGCCATAACCCGGCATGCCCTGCGGGTTTCCTTCATCCCGGTGGCACAAAGCATCGCCTTCACCATCCCGGCCATCTTCGCCGGTGGATTCTTCGCGGAAAAGATCTTCGCCTGGCCCGGCATCGGTTCCTGGAGCATTGACGCCATTTCGCTGCAGGACGTGAACGCCGCCACTGCCACCCTCGCCTACGGTTCGGTCATTTTCGCGCTTGGCGCCATCCTGGCCGACTTCGCCACCACACTGGTTGACCCGAGAGTGAGGGTGCAGTAGCCGTGACCAACCTCAATGCCGTCGATCCGGCAGCCGCGGCGCAGGACGCCCACCTGGAGGGCGCCGACGCCGTCATCGGCAAGTCCACCATCATCTTCCGCCGCTTCATGCGGAACAAGACAGCCGTGGCCGGCCTGGCCATCTTCCTTGCCCTGACCCTGTTCTCCTTCGTGGGCGGGTACTTCACGCCCTGGGACAAGGAAACCATCGACCCCTTTAACATCGGGATGCCGCCGTCCGCCGTGCACTACCTGGGCACCTCCCAGGCCGGCATCGACCTCTACGCCATGACCGTGGAAGGAACCCGGATCTCCATCCTGATCGGCCTGGTGGTGGGCCTGGTTTCGGTCCTCGTAGCCGCGGTCTACGGCTGCACCATGGCCTACTTCGGCGGCAAAGTGGACAAGCTGATGCTCTTCGTCCTCGAAGCGCTCATCATGATGCCGGCACTCCTGGTTGTCGCCGTGGCCACCAGCGGCGGCGGAGCGGGACTCAAACAGGACCTGCCATCCTGGCTGCTGCTGATCATCGTGCTGCTGGTCTTCAGCTGGATGGGAACCGCACGCCTCATCCGTTCGCTGTCCATGTCCCTCATGCAGCGGGACTTCGTCAAAGCAGCCCAGTACATGGGTGTGCCGCCGCTCCGGATCATCTGGCGGCACCTGGTGCCGAACATCGGCTCGCTGCTGGTCCTGGACATTACCCGCGGGGTCACCGCCGCCATCCTGGCCGAGGTTGCCTTCTCCTTCATCGGCATCGGCATCAAGCTCCCGGACGTAAGCCTCGGCGTGCTGATCGGCGGCGCCACCTCCCAGGTCCAGACATTCCCGTGGATGTTCTGGGTGCCCCTGACTGTCATGTTCCTCCTCACCGGGTCCCTGGCGATGATGAACGACGGCCTGCGTGACGCCTTCGACCCCAGCTCCAGCTCCAGCGGCAAGGCGCGGAAAAACAGAGCCCGCAACAACGGAATCCAACAGGCACCTGTGCAGAAGAAGGCGTCATGAGCAGCGAAACCACCGCCGGGCCGGCGGAGTCCACGGGGTCGCCGGCGGAGCGGCTCCACGTAGCAGGGCTCTCCGGCCCCACCGACGCCGTACTGTCGGTCCGCGACCTGCACGTCCGGTTCAACTCTGAAAACGGCGTTGTCCACGCAGTCCGCGGCATGGACTTCGACCTGATGGCCGGCAAGACGCTCGGCATCGTGGGAGAGTCCGGCTCCGGCAAGTCCGTCACCTCCCTGGCCATCATGGGCCTGCTGCCCCCAGCCGCCGAGGTCTCCGGCTCCGTCCGCCTCAACGGCCGTGAACTGCTCGGCCTTAGCGACAAAGCCATGGGCGGTTACCGCGGCAACGAACTGGCCATGGTCTTCCAGGACCCGCTTTCCTCCCTGACGCCCGTGTACACAGTGGGCACCCAGATCATTGAAGCGCTCACCATCCACAACCCCGGCATGAGCAGGCAGGCGAAGGAAGCGCGCGCCGTCGAACTCCTGGCCATGGTGGGGATTCCCAGCCCCAAGCACAGGCTGAGGGCCTTTCCGCATGAATTCTCCGGCGGCATGCGCCAGCGCGTGATGATCGCCATCGCCATCGCCAACAACCCTCGGGTCCTGATCGCGGATGAGCCGACGACGGCGCTGGACGTGACCATCCAGGCGCAAGTCCTTGAGGTGCTCCACACGGCACAGGAAGAGACCGGTGCCGCCGTCGTCATGATCACCCACGACCTGGGCGTGGTGGCCGGCATGGCAGACGACATCATGGTGATGTACGCCGGCAAGCCTGTGGAGACAGGGGCGGTGGATGACATCTACTACAACCCGCGGATGCCCTACACCATGGGCCTGCTCGGCGCCGTGCCGCGCGTTGACGCTGCGGAGAAGCCATCGCTGATTCCCATCGAGGGCATGCCGCCCAACCTGATCCATACCCCCACCGGTTGTTCGTTTGCGCCCCGCTGCCCGCTGGCCTCCGAGGCCTGCCTGGACGGCGAACCCGCGCTGGCACCAGTACCGGGAAGCGCCCTTCACCGCGCCGCCTGCATCAAATCCGGGGCCTTGGGCGGTGACGTGGACGTCCGCGACGTCTTTTCCGCTCCGCCGGTGCCGGTGTCCCGCTTCGATGCCATTCCCCGCGGGGAGCGCACAGCTGTCCTGGAGCTCAAGGACGTGCGCAAGCACTTCCCGCTCACCAAGGGAGCCCTGATAAAGCGCCGCATGGGCACCGTCAAGGCCGTGGACGGGATCAGCTTCGACATCCGTGAGGGGGAGTGCTTCTCGATCGTGGGCGAGTCAGGTTCGGGAAAGACCACCACCCTCCTGGAGATCATGGAGTTCCACAAGGACCAGGACGGCGAAGTGGTCATCGGCGGCCTGAGCAACAAGCAGGCCGCGGATGCCAGGACCAAGGGCGCCATGCGCCGGGAACTGCAAATGGTGTTCCAGGACCCTACCGGTGCCCTGGACCCGCGGTTCACCGTCTACGAAGTCCTCGCCGAACCGCTGCAGAACGCAGGCATGGACCGGCAGGCCGCCAAGAAACGGATCATGGAGCTGATGAGGCTGGTGGGCCTGCAGCCGGACCACGTCAACCGCTTCCCCAACCAGTTCTCCGGCGGCCAGCGCCAGCGGATCGGCATTGCACGCGCGCTGGCCGTGAACCCCAAACTGGTGGTTCTTGACGAGCCCGTCTCGGCCCTCGACGTTTCGGTGCAGGCAGGGGTCATCAACCTCCTGGACAGGCTCCGTGCCGAGCTGGGCCTGAGCTACCTCCTGGTGGCGCACGATCTCTCCGTGGTCCGGCACATCTCCAACCGGGTTGCCGTGATGTACCTGGGCAAGATTGTGGAGATCGGCGAGGTTGACCGGGTGTTCGGCAACCCCCGCCATCCGTACACGCGGGCCCTCCTGTCCGCCATTCCGGTACCTGACCCCCAAGTGGAACGCACCCGCGAACGCATCATCCTCAAGGGCGACCTGCCCTCCCCGCTGGACGCTCCCAAGGGCTGCAACTTCGCCACGCGGTGCCCCGTCTTCGCTGCACTGCCGCCCGCAAAGCAGGAAAAGTGCTTCACCCTGGAGCCGCCGCTGGAGCCCGTAACGCCCTCAATGGCGGCACGGACCCTGGAGGCTGCCCCCGTGCCGCTGCCGGACCAGCGCTTTGCCTGTTTCTTCCCGGACGGACCGCTGGATGAGGACATGCTGGTGGTCCACGACACAGCGGACCACCATGCACCCCAGGATTAGCCGACCCATCACTCCACCAGCACCAAACGAAGGGAAAACCATGAGGAATCTGAACAGGATCGGCGGGGCAGCTGCCATTGCTGCTGCCCTGGCGCTGACGGCCTGCGGCGGTGGTGGCGGTGCCACTGGCCCCGAAACGGCCAAGGGGCAGGAGGCAGGCAGCGACCTGTCCAAGCTCATCAGCATCAACGAGAAGCCTGCAGCCGATCTTGAACAGGGCGGCAAGGTGACACTTCCGCTGGGCAGCATCGGTCCGGACTTCAACGGGTTCTCCAACAACGGCAACAGCTCGGACAACTCCGCGCTGATGGCTCCGATCAATCCGGTTGCGGTGTCGGGCGGCGGAATCGGCGGCTGCTGGAAGGTCGATTTCGAGGGCAAGGCGAGCCCCAACAAGGACTTCTGCGAGTCCGTGGAAAGCGAGATGGTTGACGGCAAGCAAACCGTCACCATCAAGGTCAACGAAAAGGCAACCTACAACGACGGCACGCCGATCGACATCAAGGCCTTCCAGAACACCTGGAACATCCTGAAGAGCCCGGACGCCGGCTACGACATCGTGACCTCCGGTTCCTACGCTTTCGTGGAGTCGGTCGAGGCCGGCAGCAGCGACAAGGAAGTCATCGTCAAAATGACGCAGCCGGTCTATCCCCTGGAAGACCTGTTCTTCGGGCTGATCCACCCGGCCGTCAACACGCCGGAGATCTTCAACGAGGGCTTTGTCGGCGAGATGCACCCGGAGTGGATGGCCGGCCCGTTCAAGGTGGACCAGTATGACCCGGCCGCCAAGACCCTCTCCCTGGTCCCCAATGAAAAGTGGTGGGGCACAAAGCCGGTCCTGGAGAACGTGGTCTTCCGCCAGCTGGAAACCAGCGCCCAGATCGCAGCCTTCAAGAACGGCGAGATCGACGCGATGTCCGCCAACACCATCGCCCTTTACAAGCAGCTGGAAGGCACCAAGGACGCCGAGGTCCGCCGCGGCCAGCGCCTGTTCGCCGGCGGCCTGAACATCAACGCCCAGCGGATCACCGACGTCGCTGTCCGGGAAGCCATCTTTGCCGCAGTGGACCGCGAGGCCCTGCGAAAGGTCCGGTTCAACGGCCTGAACTGGGAGGAGCCCAGCTCCGGTTCCATGATGCTCCTGCCGTTCTCGGACTACTACCAGGACAACTACCCCGTGAAGGAGACCGGCCCGGACGCCGCCAAGAAGGTCCTGACCGACGCCGGGTACACGGAGAACGCCAGCGGCGTCATGGAGAAGGACGGCAAGCCTGTCTCCTTCAAGATCAGCAACTTCGGTGACGATCCCACCACGCTGGCCTTCACCCAGACCCTGCAGAAGCAGCTCCAGGCCGGCGGCATGGACGTGGGCATCGACCAGCGGGCCTCGGCCGACTTCGGAAAGGTCATCGGCGGCCGCGAGTTCGACCTGAGCGTCTCCGGCTACACCGTTGGCGCCGACGCGACGTCCGCCGTCAAGCAGTACTACGACTCCAAGACCAACGAAAACGGCCTGGGAGACGCTGAACTGGACAAGAGGATCGCCGAGCTCGCCTCCATCGAGGACAACGCCGAACGGAACAAGGCAGCCATGGAAGTGGAGAAGGAGCACATGGCGAAGTACTTTTCCATGGGCGTGGTCATGAACGGCCCGCAGATCTCCTTCGTCCGCACCGGCCTTGCCAACTACGGCCCGTCCCTGTTCCAGAGCCTGTCCCAGGTTCCGGACTGGACCACCCTTGGCTGGGAAAAGAAGTAACTGCTTCATAATCGCCAAGGCCGGCATTCCCGCCAGGGGGTGCCGGCCGCGGCGTTTAAGTAGCAGCGGATAAGGACAGCCGGCGCGCCCGGCAAGGCAGCGGAGTAGCGTAGCTTCCATGACCGGAACTGCTGCTGAACGCCCCATCCGCACTGCCGTCGTCGGGTACGGCCTGGCAGGGAGCGTCTTCCACGCCCCGCTGATCGCGGCCGACCCCAGTTACTCGCTGGACGTCATTGCAACGTCCGACGCCGGCAGGCAGGCGGCTGCCACCGCCCGCTATCCGGGGGTCAAGACAGTCCGCGACGGCGACGCCGTCCTGGACGTTGCGGACCACCTGGACCTGGTGGTGCTGGGAACCCCGCCGGCCACGCACTACCCCCTGGCCAGGGCTGCCCTGGAAGCGGGGCTGGACGTTGTGGTGGACAAGCCTTTCGCTGTCACCAGCGCGCAGGGGCAGGAACTGATCGAACTGGCCCGGAAGCTGGGCCGGGTGCTGACGGTCTTCCACAACCGGCGGTGGGACGGCGATTATCTGACCCTGCGGAAATTGCTGGCGGTGGACGCCGTGGGCACCGTGACCAGGTTCGAATCGCGCTTCGAGCGCTGGTCCCCCATCATCGCCAAAGCCTGGAAGGCGCGCGCCACGGCCGCCGACGGGGGCGGTGCGTTGTTCGACCTGGGCAGCCACCTCATTGACCAGGCGCTCCAGCTCTTCGGCCCGGCCGCGGTGACCCATGCCGAGCTGCGGGCTCGGCGCTCTGAGGAGCGGGCGGATGATGATGTGTTCGTGGTGCTGCGCCACGAGACGGGGGTCCTCAGCCACCTGCACATGAACATGCTCTGCGCGCAGCAGGCCCCGCGGTTCCGCGTCCTGGGTTCGGTGGGCGGCTTCACCAAGCACGGCGTGGACCCGCAGGAACCTTACATCGTGGCCGGAGGCAGCCCGCTCGACGAGGAATACGGGGTGGAGTCACCGGAATGGGCAGGGCTCCTGGGCCGTGACGGCCACCTGGATGCCCTGCCCACCGAGCGGGGGGCCTATCCCGAGTTCTACCGGCTGCTGGCCGGGAAGATCCACGACGGCGGTGCCGCCTCCGCGGCGCCCCTTCCCGTGGACCCAGCAGACGCCGTCGAGACCCTCAAGATCATCGAGGCGGCACGCGCTCTGGCCCGGTAGCGCCTCCTGTTACGCCGAGACGAGTTCGTGCCAGTCGGCCACGAGGGGCAGGTTGTGGGCTTCCGAAACCGAGTGGTGTGCAACGTGGCCGGCGGCGATGTTGAGCCCTGCCGCCAGGGCAGGATCACGGTCGAACGCGGCCTTGACGCCGAGGTTGGCCAGGGCCACCGCGTAGCGCAGGGTGACGTTGGTCAGCGCGTACGTGGAGGTGTTGGGGACGGCGCCGGGCATGTTCGCCACGCAGTAGAAAATGGTGTTGTGCACCTTGTAGGTGGGTTCCTGGTGCGTGGTGGGGTGGGTGTCCTCAAAGCAGCCGCCCTGGTCAACGGCGATGTCCACCAGGACCGAGCCGGGCTTCATCCGCGCCACGAGGTCGTGGGTCACCAGTTTGGGGGCCTTCGCGCCGGGGATCAGGACCGAGCCGATCACCAGGTCCGCGTCCACAACGGACTTCTCGATCTCGTATTTGTTCGAGGCCACCGTCTTCAGCCGGCCCTGGTACTGGGCGTCCAGTTCGCGGAGCCGGTTGATGTTGATGTCCAGGATGGTGACGTCTGCGCCGAGTCCCAGCGCCATGGCTGCAGCGTTGGTTCCGGCAACGCCGGCGCCCAGCACAACAACCTTGGCAGGGCGGACGCCGGGCACGCCGCCCAGCAGGATGCCCTTGCCGCCGGCGGGTGCCATCAGCGAGGAGGCGCCCACCTGGACGGACAGCCGGCCCGCGACCTCGGACATGGGCGCGAGCAGGGGCAGGGTGCGCCCCTCCTGCACGGTTTCGTAGGCGATGGCCGTGACGCCGGAGTTGATGAGCTCGCGGGTCAGTTCCGGCTCGGCGGCGAGGTGCAGGTAGGTGAAGAGGATCAGGCCCTTGCGGAAGCGGTGGTACTCGGCCTTGATCGGCTCCTTGACCTTCATGACCATGTCCGCACGGGCCCAGACGTCGTCCGCCTCGTTGACGATTTCCGCACCGGCGATCGAGTATTCCTCATCGGTGATGCCGGAGCCGAGGCCCGCGCCGCGCTCCACCAGGACCGTGTGGCCGTGGGTGCGGAACTCGTGGACGCCGGCGGCAGTGATGGCCACCCGGAATTCGTTGTTCTTGATTTCTTTGGGGACACCGATGATCATCGTGGGCTCCAGGTTCTCGGCCGTGTGGGCCGGAAAGTGCGGAAGGTTCTGTGTTTCCACGATAAATCCGGCTGTGAGCCAGCCGACATGGAGTAGTGGTGGACGTGTGGGGAGAACCGCGGAATTCTGCCGATTTTATCGGCTTTCATTCGACAGATGTCGAGCCTTGGAACGTCAGGTGTCGCCTGCTGTCCGTTCGTCCGCGCCCGCTCAAAAGCAGTAGTGTTGCCCCATGCAGCAGGGTGTGGAGCAGCTCGTGGAGCAGGTGGCGCAGAAGCTCGGCCGCGGGCTGTCCCTCGAGGACCTGGACGGGGTGCTGCTCGCCTACAGCTCCAACCAGTCCCACGCGGACCGGGTGCGGGTGAACTTCCTGCTCAGCAAGAAGGTGCCGGCGGACGTCAGCGCCTGGCAACTCTCGCACGGCATCGCCACCGCCGTCCGGCCCGTGGTGGTCCCGGCCAACCCGGACCTGGGGATGCTGGGCCGCGTGTGCGTCCCGTTGATGGTCCGCGGTTTCCGCGTGGGATACCTGTGGGTGCAGCAGGACTCGGCGGAGGAAAATCCGGCTGCAATCCTCACCCAGCTCCCGGCAGTCAACCACGAGCTGGAACTGCTGTCCGGGCTGCTGCTGGATTCCAACACGGCCGAATCGGAGTACCGGCGGAGCCGTGAGCGGGAGTTCCTGGCTGCCTGCGCCGGGGAACCAAACGCGGTGGCTGCCGTAGCCGGGTGGAAGGAAGTCCAGGGGAAGGGGCCCTGGCAGATGGTCACGGTCCTCGACGCCGACGGCTGGGCCAGCGGCCCCGATCCCATTGCCGCCACCCTGACCCACCGCTCCACCGCGCTCCAGGCCACCGTGGGTGTTGATGCCGCCCTGTTCAGCGCCGGCACCGAGACGCATTCGGTGGTGCTGTTCCGCGAATCGACAGGCCGGGCCAACCACGCCCAGGTGCTGGTGCACTACCAGCTGGAACTGGCCAAACGCTCGGGCCGGCCGGTCCACCGCATCATCCTGGGCATCAGCGAAGGCTTCAGCCGGACCCGCCAGCTGTCAGAGGCGTACCGCCAGTCCAGGGTTGCGGCGCAGGCTGCGGCGGTGGACCCGCAACTGGGCGAGCTGGTGGACTGCCGGGCCGCCGGCGTGTACCAGCTGCTGGCCTCGGCCGGGGGAGGGGTTGGCGCCTGGGCGGACTCCGGCTCGGTCTACTTCCGGATGCTGGAGGACCACGACCGCAACGGTGAGCTCATTCCCGTCCTGGAACTCCTCTATGACAACGACGGCTCGGTGCAGGACGTTGCCGCCCGGCTGCACCTGCACCGCAGCAGCATCTACAACCGGCTGGGCCGGATCCGGCAGCTCCTGGGCGTGGACCCGCTCAAGGGGCTGCCCCGGCTGGAACTCCACGCAGCCCTGAAGATGCGGCGCTGGGCAGGCCGGCCAAGGATCTAGGCGTCCTGCCCGTCCACCGCTTCCTGCGGGCCTGCCTTCCTCCTGGATTCCTTCTTCTGCTGCTCCAGTTTCTGTTGTTCAAGCTTCTGCTTGTCCAGCCAGGCCATGATGGCCGCCAGCGGGATGCGCCGGTGTGAGCCGCGGTATTCCACCGGGATTTCGCCGCGGTCCGTCATGTTGCGGAGGTAGGTGTGCGAAATGCCGGCCAGTTCCGCCGCCTTGGAGGTGGTCAGCATTTCCTCAACGCTGCTGACGGTCACCGCTTCGCCGCGGCCGAACCGGTGGAGCAGATCGACGACGGCGTCCCGCGCCAGGGGCGGCAGCCGGTGGACAGTGCCGTCCACGAAAACAGTGATGTCATCGCTGCCCGCAAGTGCCCGCTGGAGCCTGTCGGCATCTTCCCCTGGAAGGGCGCCGGTCATCCGGGGAGCTATCAGTGCCATGATTTCAGCCTACCCGTGCCCTGCTGCGGCGGACGGTATGCTCGGCTGATGGAATTGAGTGGCGGACAAGATGTGGAACACGGCGGCCTGCATGGAAAGCTCTATGCTTCGGTCCTGCCTGCCGCTGTCGGGGCCAGGCCTACGTACGTGCTGCTGCACGGTATCGGCGTCTCCCACCGCTACCTGGCCCGGCTGCATCAGGAGCTGGCCAAGACAGCGGACGTCTACACCCTTGACCTGCCGGGCTTCGGCAATGCGGACCGCCCCCGCCGGAGGCTGGAGGTTGAAGACTATGCTGCCTTCGTCACTGCCGTCCTGGCCAGCGCCGGGGTGCGAAGCTATGTGGCCGTGGGCCATTCCATGGGAACCCAGCTGGCAGTGGACCTGGCCCTGCAGGAACCCGGCCAGGTGTCCGGCGTCGTCCTGATGGGGCCGGTGGTGGATGACAGCCGGAAGTCGGTGGCGCGGCAGTCCTTGGCACTGACCAGGGATGCGATGTTCAGCGAATCCCTGTCCGCCAACGTCATCGTGTTCGGCGACTACTTCCGGGCCGGCCTGCGCTGGTACCTCACGGAGCTGCCGGTGATGATGGAATACCCCATCACGGAGCGCCTGGCAGGCGTCAGCCAGCCCGTGCTGGTTCTCCGGGGCGAAAAGGACCCGATCGCCCGGCGCCCGTGGTGCGCACGCCTGGCCGGCGTTGCCCCGCAGGGCACCGCCGGCGAAATCCCCGGGCAGGGCCACGTCTTCCAGCACACCGCCCCCGAAGCCGCAGCGGAAACCATCAGCGGATGGGTCCGTGCGGTGGACGAGTTCGGCGTCAGCGCCTGATCAGAGCCCCAGCTCCTCCAGGACGGGCAGCTTCTCCCGCACCCAGGCCCGGGCCTCAGTGGCGCTCGGTGCGGACAAGGCCAGCTTGGCAAGTTCCTGCGCCTCGGAGAGCGTAACGGTCTTCAGGACGGCGGCCACGGCCGCGATGGAGCGCGCGGTCATGGACAGCGTATTCACGCCCAGGCCCGTCAGCACGACGGCGAGGGCGGGGTCCGCGGCAGCCTCGCCGCAGACGCCCACCGCCTTGCCGCTGCCTTCTGCCCGGGAGCCTTCAACGGTGAGCCCCACCAGGCGCAGGACGGCCGGCTGCCACGGGGTGTTCAGGTTGGCGAGCGGCCCCAGCTGTCGGTCGGCCGCCATGGCGTACTGGGTGAGGTCGTTGGTGCCCAGGCTGGCGAAGTTCACCTCGCGCAGAATGGACTCGGCCGTCAGGGCAGCGGAGGGGACCTCCACCATCACCCCGGGGTTCCTGATTCCGGCGCCTGTACACATGGACGCGAAGTGGGCAGCCTCCTCTGCCGTGGAGATCATGGGTGCCATCACCCACACGTCAGCCTCCGACTGCTTCTCCGCCAGGGCGATTGCTTCCAGCTGGCGGTCGAGGACCCCGGGCGTGGTGAAGTCGGTGCGGTAGCCGCGGACACCGAGGGCCGGATTGGGTTCAGTGGAGTCAGTCAGGAACGGCAGCGGTTTGTCCGCGCCGGCATCAAGGGTGCGCAGGACCACTTTTTTGCCCGGGAAGGCATCAAAAACACTCTTGTAGGCTGCGGCCTGTTCTTCAACGCTGGGCTCGGTGTCCCGCTCCAGGAAGCAGAATTCCGTGCGGAACAGGCCCACGCCCTCGGCGCCCAGCTTGGCGGCCGCCTCGGCGTCCTTGCCGCCGCCCACGTTGGCGAGCAACGGCACAAGGTGGCCGTCCGCCGTCGCGCCCGTACCGCTGAACTCGGCCAGCAGGGAAGCCGTGGCCGCCCACGCTTCCGCTGCAGCGCGCAGGGATCCGTCGGGCTGGGAGGTGATGTTGCCGGCGGCCCCGTCCACGTAGACTTCGGTGCCGTCCGGGAGTTCGTCCACGCCCACCGCGGCGACCACGGCGGGGAGGCCAAGGGAGCGGGCAATGATGGCGGTATGGGACTGCGGGCCGCCGCCGGAGGTCACCAGGGCCAGGACCTTGTTGGGGTCCAGGGTGGCTGTGTCGGCCGGGGCAAGGTCCTCGGCCACCAGGATGAATGGTGAGTTGGCGCTGGGGATGCCCGGCGCGGGGACACCGCGGAGTTCAGCGACGATCCGGGCACGTACGTCCAGGACGTCGGTGGCCCGTTCGGCCATGTAACCGCCCAGGTTATGCAGCATTTCCGAAACTGAGGAGCCGGATTCCCAAATGGCGCGCTCGCTGGACACCCCGCGGGCAATGAGCTTGCTGGCGCCCTTGATCAGCATGGTGTCCTTGGCCATCAGTGCGGTGGCTTCGAGGACTGCCTTGCCATCGCCGGTTGCGTGGGCGGCGCGTGCCTTCAGTTCATCGTGTACTGCCTGGGATGCCGCCTTCAGGGCTGCAGTTGCTTCCTCGGCCGTCGTGCCCGGTGCCAGCTGTTCACCGGCGGGAGGTTCGCTGATCGGTTTCGGCATCTGCCGGATGAGTCCGATGACGCGGCCTGGACTGACGCCTACTCCTGGGAAGTTCTGCACTGAAGGTCCTCATTCTCTTCCGGTAGCCAGGCGCGTCATGATCTCCGGCGCCGTGCCGGCACCACCCGGGGACTGCTACGTCCAGGGCGGGAAACGTGCCTGAAAAAATTGTATGTGATTCAGTTCATATAGCAATGCTATAGGTGCTAGGGTAGCGGTTATGAGTTTGGATGGCCAGCTTCCCCCCAAAATGCGACTGCTGCGTGCGGCGGCCGAATTGCTGGCAAAGTCCGCGGGAGCTCCCGTCTCCACCCGCCAGATCACACAGCTGGCAGGGGTTTCGGCTCCCACCCTGTACCACCACTTCGGCGACAAGGAAGGCTTGTTTGACGCCGTCGTCGCCGCGGGTTTTGAGGAATATGTCGCGGGCGAAAGGGATTTCGCCCCCTCCGGGCACCCGCTTGAGGACATCCGGAGAATGTGGGACAACCATGTGCAGTTCGGGCTGAACCAGCCGGAGCTGTACCTGGTGATGTTCGGCAATATCCGTCCGGAGAGCCGCCCCGCCATCGTTGCCGATGCCGAGGCCCTGATGGAGGAGATGCTGAACAAGGCAGCGGCGGCGGGCCAGCTGAACGTCCAGCCCCGGGAAGCGGCCAGGTCCATCCTGGCGGCCAACGTGGGCGTGACGCTGATGCTGATTGCGGAGCCCGCCTCCGAACGGAACCTCGAACTGTCCACCATGACCCGGGACGCCATGATCTTCGCGGTGTCCGCCGAGCCCTCCACGGGCCCGGTTCCGGGCGAGACCGGGAAGTCCTCGGTAGTGGTGGCTGCGATCGCCCTGAACGCCGCACTTCAGGCCTCGCACTCAGACCAGCTCTCGAGCTCGGAACTCAAACTCTTCCTCGAATGGCTGCACAGGATCTCCACCAGCCCGGCCTGAAGCAGCCTCCTGCGCATTACCCCGCTAGACAGCAATACGTCGCTCGTCACCATCGGACCATCCTGCACAGCAGCAGGACAGACGGTTAGGAAATCACATGGCAACAGAAACAGTTGCGAAACCCCGCACCAGCATGCGGGTGGGCGTCCAGAAATTCGGAACGTTCCTGTCCGGAATGATCATGCCCAACATCGGTGCATTCATCGCCTGGGGCCTCATCACGGCGCTCTTCATCGAGAAGGGCTGGCTGCCGGTTCCTGAACTGGGCGGCTTCGGCACCAACGCCGAAGGCGAGCCCAACACCGGCCTCGTGGGACCAATGATCACCTACCTGCTGCCCCTGCTGATCGGCTACACCGGCGGCAAGATGGTCTACGACACCCGCGGCGGCGTGGTGGGGGCCATCGGCACCATGGGCGTGATCGTCGGTGCCGGCATCCCAATGTTCATCGGCGCCATGATCATGGGCCCCCTGGGCGGCTGGACCATGAAGAAGATCGACTCGATCTGGGACGGCAAGATCCGCCCCGGCTTCGAGATGCTGGTGAACAACTTCTCGGCAGGTATCTGGGGTGCCCTCCTGGCCATGCTGGGCTTCTACGGCATCTCACCACTGGTGTCCGCCTTCAGCACCGGCGCGGGCAATGTGGTGCAGTTCCTGGTCAACAACGGCCTGCTGCCGCTGACCAGTATCTTCATTGAGCCGGCCAAGGTGCTCTTCCTCAACAACGCCATCAACCACGGCGTGCTGACCCCGCTGGGTGTGCAGCAGTCCCTGGAGCAGGGCAAGTCCATCCTGTTCCTGCTCGAGGCCAACCCCGGCCCGGGCCTGGGCATCCTGCTCGCCTACATGTTCTTTGGCCGCGGTGCCGCCAAGGCCTCCGCCCCCGGTGCCGTGATCATCCACTTCTTCGGCGGCATCCACGAAATCTACTTCCCCTACGTCCTGATGCGCCCGTTGCTGATCCTGGCCGCCATCGCCGGCGGCATGACCGGCGTCGCAACCCTGGCTATCACCAACTCCGGCCTGGTTGCACCGGCAGCCCCGGGATCCATCATCGCGGTGCTCGCCCAGACCTCCCGTGACAGCTATGTGGGGGTCATCCTCGCGGTCCTGCTCGCGGCAACAGTGTCCTTCCTGGTAGCCGCGATCATCCTTAAGACCACCAAGCACAGCGACGAGGTCGACCTCAATGACGCCACCGCCAGGATGGAGCAGATGAAGGGCAAGAAGAGCTCCGTTGCCTCCACCCTGACGGGCACGGGAGCCGGCGGTGGGCTTGCAGTGCTGGCCGGACCGGTGAAGAACATCGTGTTCGCGTGCGACGCCGGCATGGGCTCCAGTGCCATGGGCGCCTCCGTGCTCCGGAACAAGATCAAGGCGGCCGGCTTCCCGGACGTCAAGGTCACCAACGCCTCCATCGCCAACCTCAGCGACACCTACGATGTGGTGATCACGCACCAGGACCTGACCGAACGGGCCAAGCCCGCCACGTCCAGCGCTGTCCACTATTCCGTGGACAACTTCATGAGCAGCCCTCGCTACGACGAGATCGTTGAGCTGGTCCGGGAAAGCAACGCCGGGGACGGTACTGTGCCGGGCACCGAGCCTGCTGCCGGAACCTCCGGAGGGGCGGCAGGAACAGGTGCGGCCGCGGGTGCTGCGGCAGGTGCGGATACTGGAACGGCGTCCGGCGGAGGCGAGATCCTGGCCCGCGAAAGCGTGGTGCTGGACGGCTCGGCCACAACCCGTGACGCTGCCATCGACGAAGCCGGCCGGCTGCTGCTGGCCCGCGGCGCCGTGGATGAGGGCTACATCTCGGCCATGCATGAGCGCGAGGCGTCCGTCTCCACCTACATGGGCAGCTTCCTGGCCATCCCGCACGGCACAAACGCCGCGAAGGACCACATCCGCAAATCCGCGGTGTCCGTGATCCGCTACCCCGAGGGCATCGACTGGAACGGCAAGCAGGTGAAGTTCGTGGTGGGCGTTGCAGGCGTCAACAACGAACACCTCCACATCCTGTCCTCCATCGCGAAGGTCTTCACCAACAAGGAGCAGGTGGCCCGACTGGAAGCCGCCCGATCCGTGGACGAAGTCCTGGAGCTCTTCGGAAAGGTCAACGCATAGTGAAGGCTGTACATTTCGGTGCCGGGAACATCGGCCGCGGCTTTGTTGGACTGCTCCTGCATGACGCAGGGTACGAGGTGGTCTTCGCGGACGTGGCTGATGCCCTCATCGCGCAGCTCGCGGAGGCGGACAGCTACCAGGTCCACGAAGTGGGGGAGAACCCCGCCGTCCGGACCGTGGACAACTTCCGCGCACTGAACTCGAACACGCAGGAAGCCGAACTCGTCGCGCAGATCTCCACGGCCGATATCGTCACCACGGCCGTGGGCCCGCACATCCTCAAGTTCGTGGCGCCGGTCATCGCCAGGGGCATCGCCGCACGCGAAGACGGGATGGCGCCGCTGCAGGTCATGGCCTGCGAGAACGCCATCAATGCCTCGGACATCCTGGCCCGGGAGGTGGCCTCCCGTCCGGAGGCTGCCAACGGGGCACTGGAAGGGCGTGCGGTGTTCGCGAACACAGCGGTGGACCGGATCGTTCCCAACCAGGAAGCCGGCAAGGGCCTTGATGTCACAGTGGAGACCTTCTACGAGTGGGTCATCGACAGGACGCCTTTCGCTGGTGCCGCCCCGTCCATCCCGGGGGCAACCTTCGTGGACGAACTCTCGCCCTACATCGAGCGGAAGCTGTTCACGGTGAACACGGGCCACGCCTCAGCAGCCTATTTCGGGTTCGAGGCAGGCATCGAAAAGATCTCCGATGCGATGGCCGACCAGGACGTGGCAGAGGACGTCCGTGCCGTGCTGGAGGAGACCAAGCAGCTGCTGGTGACCAAGCATGGCTTCAGCAACGACGAGCAGGAGGCCTACGTCCAGAAGATCCTGGCCAGGTTCTCCAACCCGCACCTGCCGGACACCGTCAACCGGGTGGGCCGTGCGCCGCTGCGGAAGCTCGGCCGGCATGAACGGTTCATCGGCCCGGCCGCTGAACTGGCGGAGCGCGGTATGGTCCCGGAAGCCCTGCTCGGTGCCATCGCCGCTGCCCTGCGCTTCAACGATCCGGCAGACACCGAGGCAACGGAACTGGCCGGCATCCTGGCTGCCAACGGCCCCGCGGACGCCACGGCGAAAATCACCGGGCTGGAGCCCGGGCACCCGCTGTTCAGCGCCGTCGCCACCCTGGTGGAGGAGCGGCAGGCGGAGGTGGCGCGCACGCCCGCCTGACCCCGCTCCTGCGTCCGCAGCGCCCGACGTATTGCTCAACGCACGACGCCGGCACTTCCGCAAGTGCCGGCGTCGTCGTTGTGATTCCACCACCTATCAGCCTAAACAGCGACCCTCTCTCAGCTTCGGCGGGTAGAAGCCGGACGCCCGCTCACTTCTGGCGGGTATGAGCCGGACGCCCGCTCACTCCTGTGCAAGGCTGGTCCGGTGACTTCCGCCCCTGATGCCCTGCCTCCTTTGCTGACCGCCGACGTCGACGGCGGCACCTTCCGCCTCCGCCGCGCCACGCGTGCCGACCTTCCCGCCGTCGTATGCCTGCTGGCTGACGACGCACTGGGCGCGGGCCGTGAAACCGGTGGGGATATGGCTCCCTACGAGCGGGCCTTCGAAGCGATCGACGGCGATCCGGCCCACCTGCTGGTGGTGGGCGAAGTGGTGCCGCGCGGCGAAGCTGCCGGTCCGGTCATTGCCACGTTCCAGCTGAGCTTCCTCCCGGGCATATCCCGGCAGGGTGCCTGGCGCTCGCAGATCGAAGGCGTCCGGGTGGGTGGCGGCTGGCGCGGTCGGGGCATCGGAGAGCTCATGGTGCGCTGGGCCATTGACGAGTCCCGGCGGCGGGATTGCGCGCTGGTGCAGCTGACCACCCACAAGTCCCGGACCGACGCACACCGTTTCTATGAGCGCCTGGGATTCGAGGCAAGCCACGAAGGCATGAAGCTGGCGCTGTAATGCCGCGGGAAGTGAGCGGGCGTTGGCTCCAGAACCGCCGGAAGTGAGCGGGCGTCTAGGCCTTCACGGAGCCCTTGGGTACGAACAGCGTCTCGGCCTGCTCCAGGGACATCCCGTTGGTTTCCGGCACCTTGAACATCACGAAGAAGAACGACGCCGCCGCGAACAGCGCGTACATGGCGTACGTCAGCGGCAGGGAACCGGCAGCCATCACGGGGAAGCTGAGGGTGATGGCGAAGTTGGCCACCCACTGGGCTGCCGCGGCCAGGCCCAGGGCGCGGGCACGGATCCGGGAGGGGAAGATTTCGCCCAGGAGCACCCATACCAGCGGGCCCCAGGAGGCGCCGAAGCTGATTACGAACACGTTCGCGGCCACCAGGGCAACCGGGCCCCAGGCGCCCGGAAGGGTCAGTTCGGAACCCGTGCCAACAGCGGAGGCGAAGGCCAGAGCCATGGCGCCCAGGGACACGGCCATGCCCACGGAACCGGCCAGAAGGATGGGCCGGCGGCCGATTCGGTCCACCAGCGCAATGGCCACCAGGGTGACCAGGATGTTGGTGACGGACGTCGCCACGGAGATGGTCAGCGAGTCCTTCTCCTGGAAGCCTACGGCCTTCCAGAGAGTGGTGGAGTAGTAGAAGATCACGTTGATGCCCACGAATTGCTGCAGGACGGAGAGGATGATACCCACCCAGACCACCGCCTGCAGCCCGAACGCCTTGCCGCGGAGCGAGCCCTTCTGGCCGGCCAGCTTGTCTTCCTCGATGGCTTCCCGGATGTCGCGGATGTGCCGGTCGGTGTCCTCTGCGGGAGCGATCGCGTCAAAGACCTTGCGGGCCTCGTCCTCCTTGCCCAGGAACACCAGGAAACGCGGGGACTCCGGGAGCGTGTAGGCAACCCAGCCGTAGACCACGGCCGGCAGGGCCGCGGCCAGGAACATCCAGCGCCAGGCCTCGATGCCCAGCCAGAACGCCTGGTCCGCGCCGCCGGCGCTGGTCGCGAACAAGGCATCGGAGAGCAGGGCGGCGAAGATGCCGGTGGTGATGGCCAGCTGCTGAAGTGACGCGAGCCGGCCGCGGATCTTGCGCGGCGAGATCTCGGAAATGTAGGCCGGCGCGATCACGGAGGCCAGGCCGATGCCCAGTCCGCCCACCAGGCGCCAGAAGATCAGGTCCCAGATACTGAACGCGAATCCGGTGCCGAGGGCGCTGACCAGGAAGAGCAGGGCGCCGAGCTTCATGGCGGGGATGCGGCCGTACCGGTCTGCCACCTTGCCGGCGAGGTAGGCGCCGGCGGCACAGCCCAGCAGGGCAATGGCGACAGCAAACCCGGTCACCGCCTCGGACAGCGCGAATTCGTCTTTCATGGCGTCGACGGCACCGTTCACTACGGACGAGTCGAAGCCGAAAAGGAATCCGCCCACCGCCCCTGCAAGCGCCAGCCAGATCACCCGCTGCGGTATCCGGGCGGTGGTCTGCTCCTGGGCAGTGGGCATGGTTCTCCCTGGGTTTGGGTTTGGTGGAATGCGGTGCGGACGTCGTCGGCTGCGGTACCGGCAAGAAGGGCCGGCGCACACGCGCTAAACAGTGTGGCACGTCACCGCCCTAGGTTCCACTTGGCAGCCTGCGCCCCTTAATAGGGGACGACGACGGCGGGCCGCGCCGCCGTCGTCGTCCTCCTTCTGCCGGGGGCAGTTAGTGCGCTGCCGCGGCTGCCGCCTCCGGAGAGGCCGCCCTCTGGTCGGTGAGCTTCTTGTTGGGGAGCGCGAAGCTGATCAGGAACGCGATGCCGGTGAGGGCCGCGGCGGTGAACATCACCACATCGATGGAGTAGGCAAAGCCCTCGGTGATGGGCCGGGTCAGCACGCTGTTCGCGGTGTGCAGCCAGCTGGTGTCGTTCAGGGACTCGTTGGAGGCGCCGTCACGAAAGAACTCGTAGAGCTTGGCGTTGGCCGGGTCCGCGGCGACGGCCGGGTCCTGCAGCACGGCCAGGTAAGCGGGATCGGCCATCGCTGACTTCATGCTGTCAGCGATCCGGCGGGCAGCCAGGCTGAACAGGAGGGAGATGAACACGGCCGTTCCCACCGCGCCGCCCATGGACCGGAAGAAGGCCGCGGAGGAGGTGCCCACGCCCATGTCCCGCGGCGGAACCGAGGTCTGCATGGCCAGCGTGAGCGGCTGCATGCAGAAACCCAGCCCCACGCCGAAGAAGACGGCGATGACGCCCGGAACCCACAGGGCGGTTTCCACGCCTAGCGAGAAGCCCATCACCACGGCCGCCGCGGTGAGGATGCCGGTGCCCATGACAGGGAAGATCCGGTAGGTTCCCGACGCCGAAATGGTCCGCCCGGCCGTGATGGACCCGGTCAGGATGCCCACGGTGAAGGTGATCATCATGAGGCCGGCCTCGGTGGGCGTCAGCCCCTTCACCAGTTGCAGGTACAGCGGCAGCATGGCGATGGCACCGAACATGCCGATGCCGATGATGAAGTTGAGCAGCGAGGACAGCCCGAAGGTGGTGTTCCGGAAAAGCCGCAGCGGGATCAGGGCGGAGTCGCCGGCCCGCTTTTCGGCCAGCAGGAACCAGGCGATGCCCGCCACGCCGAGTCCGTAGCAGAGGAACGAGTTCAGGGACGTCCAGCCCCAGCTGCGGCCCTGTTCGGCCACGAGCAGCAGCGGCACAATCGCCAGGGTGATGGCGGCGGCGCCCCAGTAGTCGATCTTCTGCTTGACGTGCTTTGCCGGCAGGTGCAGGAACAGGAACACCACGGCCAGTGCCGCCAGGCCGATGGGCAGGTTGATGAAGAACACCCAGCGCCAGCCGTCAAAGCCCAGGATGTTCGAGGAACCGGCGAACGCGCCGCCCACCACCGGACCGAGCACCGACGAGATGCCGAACACGCTCATGAAGTAGCCCTGGTACTTGGCCCGGTCCTTGAGCGAGACGATGTCGCCGATGATGGTCAGCGCCAGCGCCAGCAGGCCGCCCGCACCCAGGCCCTGGACGCCGCGGGCGAAGGCCAGCTCGGTCATGGAGTTGACCGAGCCGGCGTACAGCGAGCCAACTAGGAAGATGGCGATGGCAATGAGGTAGAGGGGCCGCCGGCCAAAGATGTCACTCAGCTTGCCGTACAGCGGCGTGCTGACCGTGGACGTGATGAGGTAGGCAGTGGTTGCCCAGGCCTGCAGCGACAGGCCGTCCAGGTCATTGGCGATAGTGTAGATGCTGGTGGACACGATGGTCTGGTCCAGCGAGGCGAGGAACATGCCCAGCATCAGTCCCACCATCACGGTCACGATCTGGCGCTGCGTCAGCGCTTCTCCGGCAGGTCGCGCCGCGGGGGCTTTGGGCATGGAAACTCCAAGGGTGGGGAAATGGCCGGCAGGGATAGTTGCTTTCAGTAACTATCGTACGCCCGCCGGTTATTCCCCATGCTGGAGATTCTTTTGCTAACGCTCCACGAGGATGCCGTCCGGATCGCACCACACCATGGCGCCGGGCCGGAAAGTCACGCCGTCCACCACTACGTCCACGTCCACCTCGCCCGCGCCGGCTTTGGCGCTCTTCCTCGGGTTGCTGCCCAGCGCCTTCACCCCGAGCTCAAGTTGTGCGATGGCCTCACGGTCCCTGATGGCCCCGTGAATCACGACGCCGGCCCAGCCGTTCGCCACGGCGCTTTCGGCGATCATGTCCCCCATCAAGGCCGTGCCCAAAGAACCGCCGCCGTCCACTACCAGCACATTGCCGTCGCCCGGCGTGGCTAAGGTGGACTTGACCAGGGCGTTGTCCTGGAAGCAGCGGATGGTCCGGATGCGCCCGCTGAAGTGGGAGCGTCCGCCCAAGGACTGGAACTGCAGTGCCACGGACGCCAGCTCGTCGCCGCGCTCGTCGTACAGGTCCGCGGTGTTGACGGTGGAAACTGAGTGTTCTTCTGCTGCTGGAGCCATCGGTTCTCCTGGTCTTGTGGCGGGGTTGCGGGCTGCCGCCGGGGCGGCACGCGGCGCTGTTGCTGCCCACGATAGTCTGATTCCGTCGTCAGCCGTCCGTCCCGGGGGAACAAGTCATGAACAGGTCCGATATACCCGCGCCACTGGAACGCGGTGCCGGGCCTGACGGTCCGGCGGCGGCGCTCGCCGAGCCCACGCAGAGGGTCACAGCCCGGTGGGTCACCGGGCTGGTGCTGGTCAACGTCGGCATCAACGCAGCATTCTTCGGCCCCATCAACGTCTTCATCGGGCAGCAGGCCATCAGTATCGATGCGCCCAGCAAGGAAGCCATCCTGTCGCTGGTCACGGCCTGCGGTGCAGCGGTGTCCCTGGTGGCGAATCCGCTCTTCGGCGCACTCTCGGACCGCACTACCTCCCGCTTTGGCCGCCGCGCCCCCTGGGTGCTGGCGGGCGCAGTGCTGGCAGCCGCCGCGCTGCTGGCCATGTCCGTGTCCCCAACTGTTGCCCTCATGGTGCTCTTCTGGTGCCTGGTCCAGCTGGGCGCCAACGCCGCCTACGCGGCCATCACCGCGGCAGTTCCGGACCGCGTCCCGGTACTCCAGCGGGGCGGAGTGGGCGGACTTGCGGCCATGGGCCAGACCCTCGGCATCCTCACCGGAGCGGTCTTCGGCGCCGTCGTCTCCGGAAACTTCATGGTGGGTTACTGGCTGTGCGCCGCCGCCCTGCTGCTGTCCGTGCTGCCGTACCTCTTCCACCGGAACGATCCCGTCCTGCACAAGGGGGTGCTGCGTCGGTTCCGGATCAAGGAGTTCCTTGTGGGATTCTGGATCAGCCCCCGGCTGTATCCGGATTTCGCCTGGGCGTGGCTGACCCGATTCCTGGTCAATGTCGGCAACCAGCTGACCATCGTCTACCTGCTCTTCTTCCTGCGGGACATCATCGGCCACGAGGACCCGGCCACCGGTGTGCTGGTCCTGACGGGAATCTACGCGGTCATGGTGATGGTCACCGCCGTAGTAGCCGGTCCCTGGAGCGACAGGGTCGGCAGGCGGAAGCCATTCGTTATCGGATCCTCCGCCATCATTGCCATGGCGGGCCTCATCATGGCGTTCTTCCCGGTCTGGCCGGGCGCACTGGCCGGCGCAGCCGTCCTCGGCGTCGGCTTCGGCGCGTACCTGGCCGTGGACTTCGCGCTGCTGACCCAGGTTCTGCCGCAGGCCCTGGACCGCGGCAAGGACATGGGCGTGATCAACGTTGCCAACTCGCTGCCCCAGGTGGTGGCGCCCACCCTGGCACTCCTGGCCGTCACCCGGTGGGGCGGCTACTCAACACTCTTCGTCATGGCAGCCATCATCGGCCTTCTGGGGGCCGTCTTCGTGGTCAAGATCAAGAGCGTGGCCTAACCGGCGGAAGACCGGGTAGTAAGGCCACTGACAAATACGTCATACAACCGTGTCGTATAGTTGATCCCTGACTGCAGGCGGACTCGGGATGGGGACGCTCCCGGCTGCTGCACTACAGGATCACAACCCCGGAATGCTGATGCCCGAAACCATTTCAGACCATCCGCCCATGGCCGCCAGGCCCTCCGCTCCTCGCCAACGGCTCCGCTATACCCGCATTTTGGAGTCCGCGGCCGCGTTTGCCCGCAAGGGCTTGGAGTCGGTGGAACTCGCGGAGGTGGCAGCCAAGGCTGATGTGCCGCTGGGCACGCTGTACCGGTATTTTCCGTCCCCCACCCACCTGATGCTGGCGTTGTACCGGCACCAGCTGGATGAATTACAGGCCGGCACCCGAAGTGGGTCTGCCCGGTTCCGCGGCCGCGCCCTGCCCGGACTGGTAATGGAAATCTTCCATATGCGGGTCATGCAGCCAGCCGTGGAACAGTGCCTGAGCCGCGGTATCTACGATCCGGACCGCGACACCACCGCGCTGCTGCGGGAAATCGACGTGCTGGGCGAGAAGGTGGTGGGCGCTGCGGCCACGGACGCTGTTGCTGCGCGCGTCCTGCTCCTGACTGTCACTGGTCTGGTCCAGTCCGTCCGGAACCGGCGCCTTTCCCTCTTCGAAGCCGAAGAGGACCTCAAAAAGGCCTGCGCCCGCCTCTCTCCGGGGGCCGAAGCCGGGTTCACACTCTCCCAAAGCGCGTAACCGGCCTAGACCAATCAGCCAATAAGTACGCCTTTATCTCGTGACGTGAGTCACAACTTTTCCCGATCAAGCGTTTTGGCACGCGTTGGCCGTGTCAAATCGTCGCGGAACCCGGAAAACCGCTGCCTACCATGGGGTCACCGGAGCAACAGGGAGGAACAAAACATCCCCACGCTCCCGCGGACCCGCCACCCCTGGGTTTCCTGTCGCACCATTCCCTTTGCCTGCGCCCGCCCGGGCGCCGGGCTTCCATGTGCCGTGTGCGCACGGCGAGCACCAGGAGACAACGACGTGTCCATTGACGCAATCACAGCCATTGACGATTCCGCTGCCACCCCGTTGACCGAGGATGAGATCTTCAGCGCCCACCAGGGCGGCAAGCTGACCATCGGCACCACGGCGCCGCTGTCCAACAAGCGGGACCTGTCCATCGCCTACACGCCCGGCGTGGCCGAAGTAAGCCGTGCCATCCACAAGCAGCCGGAACTCGCCCGCACCCTGACCTGGGCCGAGCGCCTGGTGGTCGTGGTGAGCGACGGCACCGCTGTCCTGGGCCTGGGCAACATCGGCCCCAGTGCCTCCCTGCCCGTCATGGAGGGCAAGTCCGCACTGTTCAAGACCTTCGGCGACCTGGACTCCATCCCCCTGGTCCTCAACACCAGCGATGTTGACGAAATCGTGGAAACCCTGGTCCGGCTCCGCCCCAGTTTCGGCGCCGTCAACCTTGAGGACATCGCCGCCCCGCGCTGCTTCGAACTCGAGGAAAAGCTCATCGAAGCACTGGACTGCCCCGTCATGCACGACGACCAGCACGGCACCGCCGTGGTGGCCCTCGCCGCGCTGACCAACGCCGCCAAGGTCACCGGCCGCAGCCTGGAAAGCCTCAAGGTGGTCGTATCCGGTGCAGGTGCCGCCGGCATCGCCGTCGCCGAGATCCTGCTGGCCGCCGGCATCAGCGATGTCGTCCTGCTGGACTCCCGCGGCGTCATCAACAGCCAGCGCGCGGAGCTGGCCGCGGACACCACCAGCAAGAAGGCCGATATCGCCGGCCGCAGCAACCCGCGCGGCGTCTCCGGCGGCCCGGCTGAGGCACTCGCCGGCGCCGACGTGTTCATCGGTGTCTCTTCCTCGAAGCTGGACGAGGACCACCTCGCGCTCATGAACCAGGACTCCATCGTGTTCGCCCTTTCCAACCCGGATCCCGAGGTGCTGCCGGAGGTGGCCGTGAAGTACGCCGCCGTGGTGGCCACCGGGCGCAGTGATTTCCCGAACCAGATCAACAACGTCCTGGCCTTCCCCGGCATCTTCCGGGGTGCCCTGGATGCCGGCGCCCGCCGCATCACCCCCGCCATGAAGCTGGCGGCAGCGCGGGCCATCGCCGAACTTGCCGCCGAGGACCTGTCCGCGGACTACATTGTCCCCAGCCCGCTGGATCCGCGGGTTGCCGCCGCCGTCACCGCGGCCGTTGCTGCCGCTGCGGCAGCAGGGTAATTCCTCCCTTGTGAAGTAACGACGGCGGTGCCTCCTTGCGACAGGAGGCACCGCCGTCGGGGGTTAAGGGCAGCGGCCATAAACTGGGGTGCATGAGCTCCGAGACCGTGGTGACCATCCTGTGCGGCCTGGCCATCCTGGTGGGTGTGGCCGGCACCATTATCCCGGTGCTTCCAGGCAGCATCCTGATCGGAGCGGGCCTCCTGGCCTGGGCCATCTGGGGCGGCGCGGGGATGGCGGGCTGGGTGGTCTTTGCGGTTGCCATTCTGTTCGTTGCCGCCGGCATGGGCGCCAGCGCCGTCCTCACCGGACGGAAGCTGAAGGAGCATGCCATCCCGAGCCGCAGCATCGGGGCCGCGCTGGTGGCCGGGGTGGTGGGCATGTTCATCGTCCCTGTGGTGGGACTTTTCGTCGGTTTCGCGGCGGGCCTGCTGATCAGCGAGTTCCTCCGCACCCGCAACATCGGCCGGGCGGCCACGTCCAGCTGGGCTGCCCTCAAAGCCACCGGGCTGGGCATGCTGGCCGAGTTCGGGCTTGCGTCCCTCGCGGCCAGCACCTGGGTCATCGGGGTGTGGATTGCAGCGGCCGGCGGCTGAACAGCTTGCAGCCGGGATTTCTGCCGCGTAAAACGGAGGCATGATCGAGCCAAGTTCAGCTCTGGAACAGGTCCAGGCGTGGGTGGAAAAGTATCAGGCGGCCTGGAGCAGCAACCTGCCCGAAGACATCCGCGCGCTGTTCACACCCGACGCCCGGTACGAGACCCGGCCCGCGGACCCGGACCCCTGGGTGGGCCGGGACGACATCGTGGACCGCTGGCTGGCCGCCCGGGACGAGCCGGGGGACTGGACGTTCAGCTGGGAACTGCTGGGAACCGACGGCAATACCGCCTTCGTCCAGGGGCTCACCACCTATTCGGGCGGCCGGCCCACCTATGACAACCTGTGGGTGATCCGGTTTGACGGCACCGGCCGTGCCAGCTCATTCACCGAGTGGTTCATGGAACGGGCCTGACCGGCGCCCGCTACAGTCCCAGGCCGCCGAGCTTGTCCCCCAGCCCGCCCGGAAGCTTGCCCAGCGGGTCAGCCGGGTTGATGCCAAGCTTCGCCAGCAGGTCCGAGTGCTGGTCCGTATCCACCTGGTCCGGAAGTTCCGTGTCCGCCCGGTCTGCCTTTTCGTGGTCTCCCTGGGACCGCAGGAACTCAAGGATCTGGGACTTGTCGATCTGCATGGCATTCTCCTTTACTGGTGTCCACAACTGCTAAGGATGCTTATTACCTTTCCCCATATCAGGAAGCGGGACAAGGGGCCAATCCGCCGCTTCGTCCCGGTTAGCATGGAAAGATGACCGCCGGGGACACTGCACCGATCTACTGGGACAGCCGGGACCTCACCCCTTTCGGGAACCCGCAGCTCCGTACTCCCGTACACGATCTGGCCGGGGGAGTGGGAGGCCTGCTCAGCGGCGTGCTGGGAGGCAGGAACCCCGCCCTGCTGTCCATCGACGGCGACGTCCCCCGCCTGAAGCTCCTCCTGCCCAAGCCCGCCAAGGCCGTCCACGAGGCCGTCTTCGCCAGCCGGGAGCCTGAGCGGCTGATCACGCTGGCGCGCGCCTATCCCGGCTGGGCCGGCCTGTGCTACCTGATGGCCGGGCTGCTGGCCTACAAGCACGGCGGCTACCTGCGCGCCTCCGAGCTCCTGCACCGCGGGCTCACCATCCGCAATGACGAGGATGCGAACCGCTACTCGTCCACGTACCTCACCAGGATCGTTACTCAGATCGAACTTGCGGAGCGCGTGGAGATACCCGTCCTCTTCAGCGAGGAATCCGTGTTCCTCGCCCTGTCCCACTCGCTGCGCGAAACCGGCCGGACGGAAGCGGCGCTGGACGCACTGACCGGCCTGCCGCCGTCGCTCCCCATGGCACTGGCGCGCTGCTCGCTGGCGCTGACGCTGGGACGCAGCCGGACCGTGATCGACTGGACGGAAGGACTGCTGAACGCGGATGACCTCTCCGCGGCGCTGCTCCTCGTGCGGGCGCGCGCCCTGCGACGGGAGGGCCGTTTTGGGGCCGCCCATGAGGCCATCGGCGAGGTCCTGCGCCGGCGAAAGACGCACATGGTGCTGCGCAACGATGCCCTGACGGACCGGGCACTGCTGGTCCTGGAGTCCAGCCGCCGGTCGCTGAACCCGCGCGACTGGGGCAGGCGCCGGCCGGATCCCGAGCCGCAGCGCGAGATCGCCGCACCCATTCCCATCCGCAAGGACGAGGAGATGCGCAGGATCTGGGAACAGGACTGGAAGAAGCTCAGCGGGGACTAGATGCGGCGGCGAGCAGCGGCACCAGCTGTTCGCCCAGCAGGACCACACCCAGCAGCACCATGATGACCCCACTTGCCAGGGTCACGGCCCGGGCTGCCCCGGGCCGGCTCTGCAGCAGCGTCCGGGAAAGCAGTGCGACGGCGGTGTACACCAGCCCCGCCAGCGCCACGAAGGTCATGCCCAGCAGTCCGGACTGCACCGGCACCGGCAAGGAGGCCTCGGCGCTGACGAACTGGGGGATCAGGGCCACATAGAAGAGGAGCCCCTTCGGGTTGATTCCACTGGTGCCCATGCCCTGGAGGAAGGTGCGGAGCTGGCTTCCGGCAGGACGGACAACGGCGTCTGCCGCGCTGAAGGAGGCGCCGCGCCACGAGCGCAGGGTGCTGATGCCCAGCCACATGAGGTAGGCGGCGCCAGCCAGGGTGATCCATCCCAGGACCCCCGGCATCCCGGCCAGCAGGGCCGCCAGTCCCGCCACCAGCAGGACGGTGTGGAGGACGTACCCGCCGCAGAGCCCGGCCACCGCCGGAACGAAGCTGCGCTGCCGCAGGCCCGCGGTGATGGTGTACGCCCAGTCCACTCCGGGGGTGCAGGCGAGGGCGGCCGCCACCAGGATGAAGGCCAGGAACAGCTCCGGATTCATGGGTGTTTCTCCTGTCGGTTCTCTCAGGAGAAACGATAGGGATTTTCGGCCCGTAAGTGCTTTCTTCTTTTCGCCCGCCACCCGGCCCCTGGAGTATGATTTTTGCGTGATTGACGCTGTTGACAGGAATATTTTGCGCCACCTCAAGGAGGATGGCAGGATGACTGCCACCGCGCTCGCCGCCAAGGTGGGCCTGACGGTGGCACCCTGCCACCGGCGGCTGCGCGACCTGGAGAAGTCTGGAATTATCCGGGGGTACAAGGCGGACATCGACCCCGCCGCAGTGGGCCTGGGGTTTGAGGCGATCGTGTTCGTGACGCTCCGGCAGGTGGACAGGCCCACCATGGAGATTTTCGAGAACCGGGTGGCGGACCATCCCAACATCGTGGAGGCGCAGCGGCTGTTCGGCTCCCCGGATTACCTGCTGAAGGTCATTGCCGAGGACCTGCCCTCGTACCAGCGCTTCTACGACGCCGAACTGACGTCCCTGCCCGGGGTCGAACGTCTCACGTCAACGCTGGTGATGAAGAACCTGAAGTCGAACGCCGGCCCGCCGGTATAGCCGTCCGCTCACCCGGCAGGCAGGATGTGGACGATGATCACCTGCGTATCCTTGCCGCCGTCGTACCTCAAGTCGTAGTTGACGGTCAGTCCCGTGGCCGTGCCTGGCGTAATGGAGAAGTCGCTTTTTGAATCCGGGTCTGCCTGCGTGCTGCTGATCCAGTCCTCTGCCGAGGCCTCGGAGATCCCGTACCGCTCTACACCGTCCCGGATCAAGGCGAAGTACTCCTCCGGCGAACCGGCGGTGAGGAAGTAGGTCACTTCACTGAAGTCCGTCTGCGTGTCCGTGGTGTTGAAACGGATGCGGTCCGTCTCCGCGGTTATTTCGCCGTTCGGGGTCACGATGCTCAGGCTGATCTTGCCCGAGTCCCGAGTGTTGATCTCGGGCCCGTAGCTGTCCTGGGTAACACGCACGGCCTCCTTCTCAAGGCGGCCCGAACTCATGTCCAGGCGGGCAGTTTTGGTTTCCCGGATAGCGTCCACTCCGGCAGCGTCAAGGGTGGAGAATTCGGAGGTTTTCACGGTGCTCCCGGCTGTTGTTGAGGTGGCTGGAACAGGGTTGGCGGGCTGGCAGGCGCTGAGGGCAAGGCCAACTGCCAGCGCCGGCAGCATAAGAAGTACGACGGCGGGACGGTGCCGTACGTGCCTGGTGGCGGCGGGGCTGGTGTGCATCACTGGTGGACCTCCGCGTCAAAGCCGTCCAGGAACCTGTCCATGATGCCCGGGATGTTGTTGGTGGGCCGGTACTGATGCACCCGGTCATCGAAGTCCGAACCGATGATCTGCGCCGCCCGGTCCGGATCGGTGGCCAGAAGATTCTGGTACGCAGGCAGGGTGTCCTGCCGGATGAGTCCCCAGCGCTGGCCCGCATCGGCGATGTTGCCGTCCGGGAAGCCGGTGGTGAAGTCGGTGCGGAACTGCGCGGGGTTGTCCCAGCTTGTCAGCGGAATGTTCTCCGGGCCGGGGCTTTCAACACTGAACGTGTAGGGGAACACCTCCGGATAGCTTCGGGCGCCCGGGATCGAAGGCTCGCCGGCGAGGGTCACCATGTAGGTCACGGCCTCGCCGCCGGGATGGCCGCGCATGTTGTCGTAGTCGTCCGCGATGATTTCGTTCTGTTCGCGGTACAGGAGGGTTGTATTGCCCTTCTGGACCAGCTCCGGATCGCCGGAATCGATCTGGGCCCAGGCGTTGGCCGTGGACACGTCGATGACGCCGGAATCCCGGAGGCGGTTGATCTCGTCAATGCCGCCGCTCAGGTATGCCTGGTGCTGACGCGCCTGGTCCAGGAAGATTTCCTTGTTCATGTCCAGCATGCTGGTTTCGTAGAAACGGATCTCTTCATCCGTCATGCCCGCCAGCTGTTCGATCTGGTCCAGGACGGGAAGCGGGATGTCCGAGGCTGGATTATCGGCGATTTGCTGGGCGAGGTCGCGAAGCATTGCCATGTCGCGGAAACCTCCGGCGAACGACGGCCCGATCATGTTGGCCATGCCCGCCCATTGCAGGTCCGGGTTGGCCAGGTACGCCTGGCCGTAAAAGTCGTAGACCTTTGCAATGGTTTCCCAGTTGTGTTCCGTGCCCTTGGAGGTGTCCCAGTCTGCAGGATCGATGCCCATGTCCAGCATTGCCTGTTGGTTCCAGTAGGAGCTGAGGAACTCCTGGTACCCCCTGGAGTTGACGGGGATCGTGCCCGAATCCGCAGCGGCGTCCAGGGCGGCCTTCGCCGCCTCCGGGTTTGCCAACGCCCACCGCTTGAACGCGCCGCTCTGCAGGTACTGCTTACGTTCTTCTGGTGTCATGGAATTCAGCGTGTCTGTCAGTTCCTGGGCCGTCCCACCGCCGGAACCGCCCGGGCCGCCGGGGTCCCCGCCTGGCCCGCCGCCGGCCCCTCCTGTGCTGGCCTTTTCCTGCTCGTCGGCGTTGGCGAGCAGCACCTTCGACGCCGATTCCAGCCCGGCTGTGGCCGACCTGAGCAGCTTCACGTGGGACGAGGTCCACTCGCTCCGGAACCGCTCGCCGTCGTGCCCTTTCCACAGCCCGGTGCCGATGCTGCTGCCCAACTGCTGGCTGAGGGCGTTCAGCCTGTTGGCACCGCTCGCCAGCTCCTTCGCCAGCCGCCGGAGCTGCGCCACGTCGCCGCCATAAAACGTCCCCGCCATGATTCCCCCTGATCGGATGTCCCGGCTGCCAGCCTAACCGGGACGGGTGGCAGGCGGCGATGGGGAGAGGTTCCCGATGCTCGTTGTAGGGGCGGCGGGCAGCCTGGTCAGTCCGCGGCGAGCAGCCCCGTGGTGCGGTAGGGAATGACTTCCCGGAGGAACATGCTGGTGGAGGTGCGCACAATGCCCGGGCACAGCCGGATCTCCTCGGAAACCCGGTAAAGGTCGTCCGGGCTGGCGGCCACAACCCTGATCAGCAGATCGGTATCTCCGGCCGGGGCGTGGCATTCGAGGACCTCGGGGATTTCGCGCAGGGCCGCGATGGCCTCGTTGAGGTGGCTCTGGTCGAGCTCGGCACTGACGGATGCGGCCACTCCGCGTCCCAGGGCGGCGGGCAGCACCCTGCTGCTGTTGGGACGGAGCGCGCCGGAGGCTGCCATGCGTTCCAGCCGGGTCTGCACCGTTCCGCGCGCCAGCCCCAACCGCTGGGCGAGCACCATGATGGGAACGCGCGGGTCCTCGTCGAGGGCGCGAAGGATCCGCTTGTCGGTGGGGTCCAGTTCCTGCAATCTGATCAGTTCCTGTCTCGGAAGCGCGGGAGGATTGATCGGATTGACCAGTACAACCCGCGCCGGTTGCACCAACTGTAGGGCGTCTGCTGAAATATTGGCAACTGGGCAACGGCCACCGCCGGACCCCGCAGGCCAACGGCATTCCGGCACACCACCCGGGCGCTGCAGACCGCCTCCCGCAAGGAGGCCGCCGCTGATTGACTCTTGTTCACGCATCGTCTTTCCGCACCTTTCACGGCAAGAGCCCCTGAGCCACCGATCATCGGATTTCCGTAGCAATCGGTAGCTGAGGGGCTCTTGTGTTGTCCGCATAGGCTGGATCCATGACCTCAGCCGGCCGCTTCGCCCCCAGTCCTTCCGGTGAGCTTCATGTGGGCAATCTGCGCACCGCCATGCTGGCGTGGCTGTTCGCCCGTTCCACGGGGCGGAGCTTCCTGCTCCGGGTTGAGGACCTGGACCGCGCGCGGGCCGGCGCGGAGGCAGTGCAGTTGCGGGATCTTGAGGCGATCGGCGTGACGTGGGACGGCGGCGTGGTCCGGCAGACTGCCCGGGGCCGGCTCTACGAGGATGCCATCCGGCGGCTCGGCGATGCCGGGCTGACGTACGAGTGCTTCTGCACACGCCGCGAAATCCAGGAGGCGCCGTCGGCCCCGCATGCTCCGCAAGGAGCCTACCCGGGTACCTGCCGGAACCTGGGCCCCGCGGAGCTGGAGTTCAAGCGCTCCATCCGTCCTGCGGCCATCCGCCTGCGGTCTGCGGTCCAGGAGTTCACTGTCCACGACATTCTGCACGGCGGATGTACTGGCGTGGTGGACGACTTTGTCCTGCGCCGGAACGACGGCGTGGTGGCTTACAACCTGGCCGTGGTGGTGGACGATGCCGCCCAGGGCGTGGACCAGGTGGTCCGTGGCGACGATCTGCTTCCCTCCACCCCCCGGCAGGCCTATCTGGCATCCCTGCTGCATATTCCCCTACCGGAATATGCCCATGTCCCGTTGGTGGTTAACTCCGACGGCGCCCGGTTGGCAAAGCGGGACGGGGCGGTGACGCTTGCCGACCTTGCCGGGGCGGGCATTTCCGCTGATGCCGTGCGGGACCGCCTGCTCGCCTCCCTGAACCTTCCCGCCGGCACCCTTGAAAAGGCGCTGGCAGCCTTTAATCCGGCCGCACTGCCGCGGGAGCCCTGGATCTGGAGCGGCCCGTAGGCTTGGGGGATGTTAGATGACCATTTTCCGGACCACAGCCCGGCCCCCAGGTTCACCGTAGAGACTGCCAAGGTCCTGGCCGAGGTGGCCCACAACCGGCAGAAGGACAAGTTGAAGAGGCCTTACCGGGAACACGTCCTGGCTGTGGGCGACGCCCTGGCGGACTTCGACGACGATATCCGGATCGCGGGATACCTGCACGATATCGCAGAGGACACTCCGATCACCCGGCAGGCCTTGCTGGAGATGGGCGTGTCCGAGCGCGCCGTGGAGATCATTGAGCGGGTCACCAACCGGCTCCATAGCAACCCGGACGATTACCAGGCCGGGATTCGCGAGATCGCCCAGGACCACGACGCCGCCCTGGTCAAGATTGCGGACAACGCCCACAACTCCTTGCCGGAGAGGGTAAAGGCTCTTGCTGAAAAATGGCCGGACAAACCGCCGGTCACCAAATACCGCGACGCCCGGCCCGTGCTTTACGCCGCCGTCGAGGTGGAGGAGGTCCGCAAGATCCTGGCCCGGGTGAATCCGTGGCTGCTGGAGGAGCTGGACGACCGCCTGGACGAGGAAGACACCACCGACTACGAGAATCTCTCCTATGGTGAAGCGGACGCCGGCGCCGCATCGGCTGACGCTAACGCTGAGGAGCGGTAGTTCCTGCTTCCAGCCTTTGCATCGCATGGTGCAGCCGCTCTGTTCCGCGGCGCTCATCGATGACAATGGACGCTGCCAGCCCCAGCACGATGACCAGCATGCACACCGGGACCGATGCCCCCGACGCCGCCAGGCAAACGGCCCCGGCCAGGACCACCATGATCCCGACGGCAACGGCAATCACCGTCCGGTCCGGGCCCATCATGGCGCTGTACAGCCACGTCAGTGTGAGTTTGAAGACGGCAACCGGCACGGCAATGGAGGCGACGGCCGCTGCGGCACTGATGTGGGCCTCATGGTCGATGTAGTAGGCGGCCACGTGGAGCCCGGCGCCGGTGGCCGCGATAGCCGCGAAGAGCGGAATGTGCCCGTAGCCGAAGAGGAACGAGTGGTGCCGCTGCAGGTGCAGGGCCCGTCCGGCCGGGAGCATGAAATACACCCACCACATGCCGAAAGCCAGGGCCGTACCGCCAAAGCCCACCAGCGCCGCGTCCACGCTCCAGCCGTGGTTCGCCACGATGGCCCGCAGGGTTTCGATCGCCCCAATCAGGCACTCACCGAGGGCGATGATGGCCAGCAGGCCGTACCGCTCGGCGATATGGTGTGCATGCCACGGAGTCCTGTCATCGCGTTCCGCGGCATAGGGAGTGCCCATCTCCAATGCGATCAGGGGGATGACCAGGAGGAATGTTGTGGCAACATCGGTGTCCACGATGAGCACGGCGATCCAGCCGAGCTGTACGAGAGCCAGGTATCTGGCATAGCGCAGGCACGTCCGGCGGCGGGCAGGATCCTGGCGGGACGCCCGGATCCACTGCGTCACAAGGGCAAGCCGCATGATCACGTAGCCGGCCACGATCACCCGGTTGTCCACGTGCCGTCCCTCCACAATGGAGTGGAACATCGGCTCGATCCCCATCGTGAGGATCAGCACCCCGACGATCTGGACCATGGTGACCACCCGGAACACCCAGTCGTCTGTGTCGTAGGCGCTGGCGAACCAGGTGAAATTGATCCAGGCCCAGATCACCGCAAACATCGCGAAGGAGAACCCCATGAGGCCCTCCACAAAGTGGGCTTCGGCAATTTCGTGGGCGAATTGGCTGCCCGCCACCCCGAAGGCGATGACAAAGGTCAGGTCGAAGAAGAGCTCCAGGGGCGTCGCGGCCCGATGTTTTTCGTGCGGGTCACGGCCGCCCATGCGCGCGAAGGCATGCCGGAGAGGGTTTGAGGACATGCCTCAAAGATTACTCTGGACCGCCTTCTGCCCCAGGGCAGCCGCGAAGTCCTCGGCGAACCGCCGCACGCCATCCCATTCCGTCCAGATGTAGCCGCCCCTTCTCAGACACGGGCCAGGGCATCGATGTCCTCAAGGAAGTCCTGGTGGACCTCCTTGCTGACGGTGGTGCGGGTTTCGGCGATGGCATCCAGGTAGTCCTGGGTGGACGGGCCTTTCCGCACCGCTTCCCGGACGGACGGCCTCGCTCCGGAGGCCAGCCCGCCGTCGTCGTACACCGCCTTTTCCAGGGCGCGCTGGGACGCGCTGCGGGCCGCATACTCGATGTCCGCGGGGGAGAAGCCCTCCGTGCGCTCCACCAGGAGCTCGACGTCCACGTCGTCCACCACGGGTGCGGGGATGAAGCGCTGCCACATGGCTTCGCGTGCGTGGCGGTCGGGCAGGCCGATGGGAATGACGTAATCGAACCGGCCGTGCCGCAGGAACGCCGAATCGAGCGCCCGGATGAAGTTGGTGGCGCACACCAGCAGGCGGCCCGGTTGTTCGCGGAAGGCAGGGATGATCTTCAGGAGTTCGTTGGTGACGCCCTGCAGCGGCGACGGCGGTTCACCGGACCGCTGCGAGGCAATCTCTTCCACTTCATCGATGAACACCACCGCGTGTTCCAGTTCCGCGATCTCCAGGAAAGTTTCGCGCAGCGCCCCGGCCAGACCCTGGGGATCGGCGGCCAGGCGGGACGGGAAGACCTCAACGAACGGCCACTCCAGGCGGGAGGCGATGGCCTTCGCGAAGGTGGTCTTGCCTGTGCCGGGCGGGCCGAAGAGGACGACGGCGCGTGGCGGCACCACGCCGAATTCATCGGCCAGGTCCGCCTCGGCCAGCGGGAGCACCAGCCGGCGTTCCAGCAGTTCCTTCTCCCGGTGCATGCCGGCCACGTTTTCCCACAGGTCGCGGGCCAGGACCCGGCCGCCCAGCTGGCCCAGCGCCCCCAGCTCCTGCCGCTGGACGGGGATGGTCCGCTCGAAGTAGCGCAGGTTCTTCTTAAGCGCGAAGCCGCGGCCCAGGAATGCTTCCACGCGCGTTTCGGAATCCGGCATCAGCGCCGAAAGCTTGTTCAGTCCGTGGGGTGCCATCCGGTTTTCGACGGCGGCCAGCAGCGAGGTGCCGATCCCGCGGCCGCGGTATTCGGGGAGGGTGGCCAGGAAAACGATCCAGCCCTGGTCGTGCGCGGCGCGTCCGACGGCGGCGCCCACCACCTGCTCTCCCTGCACCGCCACCACGGCATGGTCCTTTTCGCAGGATGCGAGCACCTCTGAGAGGGCGTAGACCGGCTCGACGTTGCTCTCCTTCAGGGTTTCCCAGAGATGCAGGATCCCGTCCAGGTCGGCCGAATGGAAATCCCTGATGCGCCAGTTGGTCATATCCGCCTAATCTCCCGGGTGGTTCGTCATTGAGCCGGCATGTCCGTGCCACTGCCGAGCTTAGCGAACGGCGGCGGGCGGAAGGTTGCGGCGGCGTTGCATTACGGCGCTCTCGAACTGCGTGCCGTGGGCGAGGTGCAGGACCGGCGGGCACGTGCCCCGTTGGTGTACCGCCGACAATGCCAGGATGCCACCAACAAAGGGTAGGCCGGCGTGCCCGCAGGGTAGCCGGGGGCGTTGAGAGCCCCATATCCGAGGAGTAACGTGTGGCTCACCTCACCCGCACCCCATTCAGGAGCAACCATGCCATATCTGGGACGCCGGTTTGCTGCCGTAACGGCAGCGCTGGCGATGAGCGTGACCACCGGGGCGATCATGAGCCCTGCCTCTGCGCACGAGCGGCAGAAGGACGTTTTCGAGAAGACCCCGACGGCCACCGGCTATGGCGGCGCCGTCAGTACCGTCGATGTGGACGCCTCTGCCGCAGCGATCGAGATCCTGCGCAAGGGCGGGAACGCTGTGGATGCCGCCGTCGCCGCGGCCGCCACCCTCGGTGTCACGGAGCCCTATAGCGCCGGCATCGGAGGCGGCGGCTATTTTGTTTATTACGAGGCCAAGAGCGGGGATGTCGACACCATCGACGGCCGGGAGACTGCGCCCGCCGCTATGCCCAGGGACGCATTCATCAACAAGGCCACCGGGGAGGCTTACCCCTTCCGTAAGCAGGCAACCAGCGGAATTTCCGTCGGTGTCCCTGGAACCCCAGCCACCTGGGAACGTGCCTTGGACCGTTGGGGCAGCATGACCCTGGGGCAAACGCTGGAGCCCGCGATCGAGGTTGCTGAAGACGGCTTTGTTGTGGATGCGACCTTCAGGCAGCAGACGCTCGACAACAGGGACCGGTTCCTTCCGTTTGAAGCCACCCGGGAACTGTTCCTCACCGGTCCAGACAATGATGCACCTGCGGTGGGGAGCATTCTGAAGAACGAGGATGTAGCCGAGACGTATCGACTCCTTGCGCATGAGGGCATGGACGAGTTCTATGACGGCCCGATCGCAGAGGACATTGTGTCTACAGTCCGGAACGCGCCCAGCAGTACGGACCCAAACGCCGTCCCCGGACCTGCGGGTGTTATGACAGCGGAGGATTTGGACGACTACAAGGTCCTGGATCAGGACCCCACGCACGTGAACTACCGCGGCTACGATGTCTACGGCATGGCACCTTCCAGCAGTGGCGGCACAACCGTGGGTGAGGCTTTGAACATCCTCGAGGTGTTTGACCTCGGCGAGCTGGCCAAGGGCGAGGGTAAGGGCAACGACAACACGGCCCGTGCTCTGCACCACTATCTTGAGGCCAGTGCCCTTGCTTTTGCTGACCGCGGAAAGTACGTGGGTGACCCCGCGTTTGTGGATGTTCCCACCGATGAACTACTGGACCCTGTCTTCGGAAAGGAACGGTCCTGCGCCATTGACCCGCACAGGGCAGCAACCAAGCCTGTCGCGGCAGGTGACGTTTATTCGTACGACGGCGTGTGCCCGGCCAAGCCGACGGCGCTGAACCACGCACCGGATACCGAGAACATCAACACCACCAACCTCACGGTTTCGGACAAGTGGGGCAACGTGGTGGAGTACACGCTCACCATCGAGCAGACAGGCGGATCGGGCATCACGGTTCCCGGCCGCGGCTTCATCCTGAACAACGAGCTCACGGACTTCTCGCCTGTCTACAGCGAGACGGACCCCAACCGCATCGAGCCTGGGAAGCGGCCGCGCTCATCCATGTCGCCGACCATTGTGCTCAAGGACGGCGAACCGTTCCTGGCGCTCGGGTCACCAGGCGGTTCAACCATCATCACCACCGTCCTGCAGACGCTCATCAACAGGATCGACCTCGGTATGAACATTCAGGACGCCCTGGCAGCTCCGCGTGCCTCCCAGCGCAACACAGCCAATGTGACCGCTGAACAGGCGTTCATTGACGCGCCTTATGGAAAGGACCTTGCCACGCGGTATGGGCACAATTTTGCCGCTGCAGGGGCCCCCGGCACCTCCGCCGCGGAAATCGGCGCTGCCACAGCCATCGAGTTCCGCCCTGACGGCAGCACTGTGGCCGCAGCCGAACCAGTCAGGCGCGGCGGAGGCTCAGCGATGGTGGTCAAGCCGTCGCGGTAGCCTTCCGGCCAACCCCTTAAACCCTGACGGCGGCACCTCCGGTTCCATGGTTGTGGATCCAGAGGTGCCGCCGTCGGACGTTTGGAAGGGTTACTTCATGAACGTCTCCGCGGGCGGGTTTGCGACCACGGGGGAGAGACCGGTGTGGCCGTCCCGGGTTGCGGCGATTTCGTGGATGCGTTTGCGGCAGGCGTACCAGCCGAAGACCATGAGGATGGACGCAATGGCGGTGACCAGCATGGTGAGCGGTGATTCGATGAAAACCATCACCAGCACTCCCACGAGGAAGAGCAGCGAGAGGTAGCCGGTGTAGGGGGCGCCAAACATCCGGAAGGAGGGGCGCTTGAGCCAGCCCTTGTCGGCCCAGCGCTTGAGCTGGATCTGGCACAGGACGATCGTGGCCCAGGTCATGATGATGCCCACGGAGGCGACGTTGAGGACGATTTCGAAGGCTTCGGCGGGCACGAGGTAGTTCAGCGGGACGCCCAGCAGGGACACGCCGGCGGTGATGGCGATGCCGCCGTAGGGGACGCCGGCTTTGTTCATGCGGGAGGCGAACTGGGGGGCGGAGCCGTTGACGGACATGGAGCGCAGGATCCGGCCGGTGGAGTAGAGGCCGGCGTTGAGGGAGGACAGGGCGGCGGTGAGGACGACGAGGTTCATGATGACGTCCACGCCCTGGATGCCGATGGAGCCGAAGAAGGTGACGAAGGGGCTGACGCCCTTTTCGTAGGAGGTGTAGGGCAGCAGCAGGGCCAGGAGGATGACGGAGCCGACGTAGAAAACGGCGATGCGGAAGACCACGGAGTTGATGGCCTTGGGCATGATCTTTTCAGGGTTTTCGGTTTCGCCGGCGGCGGTGCCGACGAGTTCGATGGAGGCGTAGGCGAACAGGACGCCTTGCATGAGGATGATCATGGGCAGCAGGCCGTTGGGGAAGATGCCGCCGTTATCGGTAATGAGGCTGAAGCCAACCTGCTGGCCGTCGACGGGGGTGCCGAAGATGACGAAGTAGGTCCCGACGATGAGGAAGATGACCAGGGCTGCGACCTTGATCAGGGCGAACCAGAATTCCATTTCACCGAAGACCTTGACGGAGACCAGGTTCAGGGCGAGGACGACGACGAGGGCGATCAGGGCCCAGGCCCATTGCGGGACGGCTGCCATCCAAGGGATGTAGTTGCCGAAGAAGTTCATGTAGAGGGCTGCGGCGGTGATGTCCACGATGGTGGTGGTGGCCCAGTTGATCCAGTAGAACCAGCCGGAGACAAAGGCTGCTTTTTCGCCGAAGAATTCACGGGCGTAGGAGACGAAGGAGCCCGAGGAGGGCCGGTGCAGGACCAGTTCGCCCAGGGCGCGCAGGATCAGGAACGCGAAGAATCCGCACACGGCGTACGCGATGACGAGGGACGGTCCGGCCGCGTTGAGCCGGCCGCCGGCGCCCAGGAACAGGCCGGTACCGATCGCGCCGCCGATCGCGATCATCTGGATCTGCCGGGGCTTCAGGTTCTTGTGGTAGCCCTTGTCCTCCGCGTGCAGCGCCTGCTCCGATGCATGCGCCTGCGGCGGGATGGTGTGGTCTGTGACGGGGGGAGTTGTCATGGGGGTGTCCTTCTAAGTCCGTGGTGTTCGGGGACTACTTGCTGAGGTTTGCCAGGCGTTCGGGGCTGAGGAGTTCCTGGAGCTGGGCGCTGGTCAGGAGCCCGTGCTCAAGGACGAGTTCGGCGACGCCCTTGCCGGTTGCGAGTGCTTCCTTCGCGATGGCCGTGGCGGTGGCATAGCCCAGGTGGGGATTCAGGGCTGTGACCAGGCCGATGGACTGTTCCACGGTGCGGCGGAGGTGTTCGGTGTTGGCGGTGATGCCCCGGATGCAGCGTGCGGTGAGGGTGCGGCAGGCTGCTTCCAGGTGGGAGATGCTCTTGTGGAGGCTGTGGACAATGACGGGTTCGAAGGCGTTGAGCTGGAGCTGTCCGGCTTCGGCGGCCATGGTGATGGTGACGTCGTTGCCGATGACTTCGTAGGCCACCTGGGAGACCACTTCCGGGATCACCGGGTTGATCTTGCCGGGCATGATGGAGGAACCGGACTGGACGGCCGGCAGGTTGATTTCGCCGAAGCCGGCGCGCGGGCCGGAGGAGAGCAGGCGGAGGTCGTTGCAGATCTTGGAGAGCTTCACGGCCACGCGCTTCAGTACGCCGGAAAGGTGGACAAAGGCGCCCACATCCTGGGTGGCTTCGATGAGGTCGACGGCGGTGACCAGCGGCAGGCCAGTGACTTCGGCCAGGTGCCGGCAGGCTGCCTCGGCGTAGCCGGCCGGTGCGTTCAGGCCCGTGCCGATGGCGGTGGCGCCGAGGTTGATCTCGTGGATGAGCAGCTCTGCTTCGGCCAGGCGGAGCCGGTCTTCGCCAATGGTGATGGCGTACGTGCCGAACTCTTGTCCCAGGGTCATGGGTACGGCGTCCTGCAGCTGGGTGCGGCCCATCTTCACCACCGTGCGGAATTCCAGGGCCTTGGCGGCGCAGGCTTCCTCAAGTTCGGCCAGCGCGTCCACCAGTTCCCGCGCCGCGAAGATGGTGCCCAGCTTCACGGCGGTGGGGTAGACGTCGTTGGTGGACTGGCTAAGGTTGACGTGGTCGTTGGGGTGCAGCCGCGCGTAGTCACCCTTGGGATGGCCCAGGATTTCCAGGGCGCGGTTGGCGATGACCTCGTTGGCGTTCATGTTCGACGACGTGCCGGCACCGCCCTGGATGACGTCGACGACGAACTGGTCGGCCAGTTGTCCGTCCAGGATGTCCTGGCACGCCTGTTCAATGGCATCTGCGCGTTCGGCGTCCAGCAGCCCGAGCTCCCGGTTGGTGCGTGCCGCGGCGAGCTTGACCGCTGCGAGGCCACGGACCAGGTGCATGTTGGAGCAGAGTTTCTGGCCGGTGATGGGGAAGTTTTCCACGGCCCGGAGGGTGTGGACGCCCCAGTAGGCGTCGGCCGGGACGTCCCTGTCCCCGAGCAGGTCATGCTCGGACCGGGTGGTCGGAGCGGATGTGGCGTCGGCGGCGGATTCGATGATGGTCATGGGAGTCCTCACAGGGCTTCGTTGTCGGGTTTGGACAGGTTGTTGCTCAAAAAGTCGGTGGCTTGCAGCAGGCCCACCTGGTGCCCGCCGCCGAGTATTGGTGCGGCGGCGATGCCAGCCAGCGCATCGGTGTCGACGCCGATCGCTTCCAGCAGGGCCACGGTGGCCGGCATCCGGGCACGGTCGCCGCCGTCGGAAACTTTCACGGCCACGGCGCGACCGTCAGGCAGGCCCACCAGCTGGACACCTTCAAAGCCGTCCTTGGCCACCGCTCCGGGGAGCAGCCGCATGAGCTCGGTGACGTCGCGCCCTTCCCCGGCCACCATTTCCGGGTGCTGCTGCATGGCGAGGCCGACGGCGGCTTCCGCGCCGCCGTCGTGGTTTCCGGTCTTGAAGGAGGCGGCACGCGCGATCCGGCCGAAAGCGAGGGCCATGCCGCCCAGCGTCAGCGCGAAGAGCGGGGTGCCGCAGCCGTCGGTGCTGACGGCGGACGGCTCCTCACCGGCCAGCTCAATGACAGTGGACCGGACGAGTTGCTGCAGCGGGTGCTGCGGGTTCAGGTAGCCCTGGACGGGCCAGCCGTTGATGACGCAGGTTGCGGCCATGGCGGCATGCTTGCCGGAACAGTTCTGCGTGAGCTGGGTGGCGCCGCCTCCGCTGCGCAGCCAGTCTTCGCGTTCGATCCCACCGTAGGGGAGGTCGGTGCTGTTTTCCAGGTCGGTGACGGACAGGCCATGCATTTCGAGGATGCGCAGGGCGCCGTCACGGTGCTCTGCCGCGCCGGAGTGGCTGGCCGCGGCCAGGGCCAGGAGGTCTGCCGGGAGCTCAAGTCCGGCGCGGACCATGGCGACTGCCTGCAGCGGCTTGAGTGAGGACCGGGGGTAGAAGGGGGTTGCCGGGTCCCCTGCTGCTGCCAGGATGGAACCCTCAGCATCGAGGGCGATGGCCGAGCCGTAGTGGACGCTCTCCACCATTCCGTCGCGGATGGCGGCGACCAGGGGAGTGTGCTGCGGCAGGCTTGATGGTGCCGGCCCAGCAATGCGGGCAGCGGAAAACACAGGGGAGGGCATGGGGTCCTTGGGGTTGCTTTGTTGCTAGTTGTTGAGGATGGAGTCGAGGGCCTCGCCCACGGCGCGCAGGTGGTTGGCCATGGCTGCACTCGCGTCAGCAGCGGAGCCGGCCTCGATGGCTGCGAGGATCCGCTGGTGTTCAATGTCGGAGGCGTGCTGCCGGTCGGCCACCATGTTCAGCGTTTCCGACTGGTAGGCCAGGGCGTCACGGATGTCCGCCACCACGCTTTCAAAGACCTTGTTGCCGCTGGCGCGCGCGATGGTCGCGTGGAAGCTGGAGTCCAGGGCCACCCAGGACTCCGGATCCGTTTCGGTGGCCATGGCGCCCACGACGTGGCGGAGGGTTTCGAGCTCCTCGTCAGACCGGCGTTCTGCAGCCAGCCCGGCTGCCGGAACTTCAATATGCGGGCGCGCCTCGGTAAGATCCCTCGCCGAGTACTGGCCGAGTGTGAGGTCGTTGGCCACCTTGTTGGCGACCACGAACGTGCCTTTGCCTGTCTTGGTGACCGTCAGGCCCATAGCCGTGCAGGAGCGCAGCGCTTCGCGGATGACCGACCGGCTCACCCCGTACTGCTGGGCAAGCGTGGCTTCAGAGCTGAGCTTGCCGCCCACCGGAATCTGCCCGGACTCGATATCACCGCGGACGGCGTTGAATACCGCTTCGGCGGCGCTAAGCCGCGTGAGGGGGAGCGGAGCAGGCTGTCCTGCTGTCCGGCTGTCTGACAGGTTCACGCTTCAAATATGGCACCGGTCACAGACGGTGTCAATTCTCCGGGGGCCGAAGGCGTCAGATGAACTTAGGGTATTTCTCCCTGGAAACCCTGCCGTCTGAGGCGCCCGCCCGGTAGCCTCCTGCCATGGACGAATATTCAGAGGAACTGGTTGAGCTTGCTTTCATGGCTTTGGATCACGCGATCGATTCAGTGGTCTCGTCGGGCACCGATCTGGTGCCTTTTGTCATCCGGGAGCAGGCGGGCCAACGGAGCCTGCAGCGCTACCTCGTTGGGAACCAGCTCGAGGCAGGCGTTGCCGCAGCTAGGCAGTCCGTCAAAGAGGAGCCGCTTCCGGACCGCGTGGCAGTAGCCTGGGATGGCTACATGACCACGTCCGAGGGGCGGCAGGAGGCGGTCTTCGTCGAGTCCTACGAGCATGGCACGCCTGCAGGGTTCATTATGGCCCAGCGCTATCAGCGGGCCGGGTTCCTCAAGAAGAAGCGTGAATCCGTAGGGAACCCCGCCCTTGTGGAGAAGAACACCGCACCGCTTTTCTAACCGTCTTGGCGGCGGGTAGGAGCAGCCTCAGGGTCGACTGACGCGGGCATGGTGGTGGGAAAAGTGCAGGCGGATCTTTTCGCGGTGATTGGCAAGGCCAAATTGCATGTCGCCTTGTCGGAGTAGCGACTTCTCCGGGTCTTCTTGGAGGATCGGACCGAGTGCTGAGGCTCGCCGCTGAAAACAGCGAGTCGGAGAGTTCGGGAACTCTCGGACTTCACTTTTATCGGTTAGCAGGGAGTCCAGGTTTTCCCGCCCGGTGCATAGCAGCGCGGCCCGGTGTATTTGGAGGGTGCCTGTGGAACATAGGGGGCTGGGGCAGGCGGAACGTAGGGCTGGGGTGCAGGTGGGACATACGGCGCCGGGGCGGGCAACCTTCTTAGCCGCTCAGCTTCAGCAGCTGCCTGCCGGGCGGCTTCCTCCGCAGCTGCCTTTGCGGCGGCAGCAGCTTCGTCGGCAGCCTTCTTCTCGGCGGCAGCCCTTTCCTCCGCGGCCTTCTTCTCTGCTGCTGCCTGCGCCTCAGCGGCACGCCGTTCTTCCTCTGCCTTCTTTTCCGCTGCCGCCAAGTTTGTTTGGAGGGACTTGAATTCGTCCCGCTTCTTTTCACCCAGCGCAATCCTGCTGTCGAGGGTAGACAAGGCAGCCGCGGTGGCGGCTGCTGAAAGCCCAGCCCAGTAGATGGCCCTGTTTGCGTCTTTGGTTGCAGCAAAGACTGCCCGTAGCGACTTGGCGGTTGCCAGTTCCGCCACGAGCACCGCGGCGGCCGCGCCGGCGGCGGAGGAAGTCGTTGCAGGTGCAGCGCCGGCAGCTTCTTCGAGCGCCTGCGAAGTTTGGGCGAGCTGTGCGGGCAATGTGCAATCGATGGTCTCCGAGAAGAGCCCGGTCTTCTCGGTCCGGGCTTCCTCATAAGCTTCTTCCACCGGCGGCAGGAACCTGACGTTCCCGTCATACTGGACCGGTATGCCAAGTCCCTTACGTGCGATTTCTGCGTTGACCAGACTGCCGTCGGGAGCGAATACGCCTGCGAGGGTGCGGCCGAAGCGGTCGTGCCGGGTCTTGTCGAACTCAAGGCGCACGGAGGTGCCAGGCGGAAGGACGCCCGCAAGGTAATCAGTAGCCTGCGGCCCGAGGCATTCGACCGGCTGGTTCGGGTCCTTAGTTTCCGGTGTGTCCACGTTCAGCAGACGGATTGTGTGATCCGCGTTGTTGATCGACACCACCAGGGTGTCACCGTCCACAATTCTGACGACCGTGCCGTTGTCAGCGTTAGCTGCCGCGCTAACTGCCACCGAGCCGGCCACCAGACCGGCCGCCGCGACTGATGCAATGATTAGATTTTTGATCGACGTCCCCCTTGAATAGGCGCATCAGAAATCTGCGGCACTTTGCTTGACCTCGACGAACCCTGAAGCTTTCTCCTTAATGTTGGGCGCTTCCCCTCAGCTTCAGCTCAAGTTCGGCTCAAGGTTGCCGTAGTCTTGGCGACACGAACGAACGGCACGTTCGTGCCGGTTCTCTCTTTCATTCGGGCCGCTTCGGGACTAGGCTTCCAGATACGGCAGTAATCGGCACGAACGTACCTATAGGACGGTCATGGATCGGCGATTCACAGATTCCCTGGCAAACGAAGTGCGCTCTCGCCGCACCGCCCTCGGCCTCACTCAGCGGGACCTGGCCGACATGGCGGGTGTCTCCGAACGGTTCATCCGTTTCGTGGAACAGGGGAAGCCCAGCATCCAGCTGGATTCGCTGATCGCGGTCCTTGACACGCTCGGGCTGGAGCTGGACATCACCACCAGGGCCAGCCACGCTGCCCGCGTCCGAGCAGGACCGGGAAGCGCTGAAGGCGCAGCACCATGAGGCACCGGATCGCCGATATTTACAAGGCAGGCGTCCTTGCAGCAAGGCTGGAACGGCACGACGGCGGAACCCGGTTCAGCTACCTCCCCGCCTATCTCGCGTCCGGGGGTCCCGCCGTCGCCTCTTCCCTGCCGCTCACCCGCGAGCCCGTCCTGTCCGCCGCCGGGGCCGCCCCGCCGTACTTCACCGGGCTGCTGCCGGAGGGCCGCCGGCTCAACGCGCTGCGGCGTTCCATCAAAACCAGTGCGGACGACGACCTGTCCCTGCTCATCGCCGCCGGCGGAAACCCGGTGGGGGATGTCCAGATCGTGGGCCACGGGGAACCGCTGGACCCCGACGAACACGCGGTGCAGCTGGACCCGAAACAGCCCGTGGATTTCGACCAGTTGCTGGGCGATCCGGACCTGATCGACCCGGTTGCGCTGGCCGGCGTGCAGGACAAGCTGTCGGCAGGCATGATTTCGCTTCCGGTGGCCAGTGCAGGCAAGAGGTTCATCCTCAAGCTCAACGCCCCCGAATTCCCCCACGTGGTGGAGAACGAGCTGGTCATGTTCCGCTACGCCGCCAAGCTCCGGATTCCGCTCAGCCGGGTCCAGCTGATCCGGGACGTGGCCGGCCGGCCGGGCCTGCTGGTGGAGCGCTTCGACCGCATACCGCGTCCAGGTGGCGGGCCGGACGATGTGCTGCGCCTCGCCGTCGAGGACGGCGCTCAGGTTCTGAAGCTCTATCCGGCAGACAAGTACAACGTAGGGTACGGACAGGTCTGCCACGCGCTGGCGGACCACTGCTCGGCACCGCTTCCCGCGCTCCGCAACCTCGCCCTCCAGGGCGCCTTTGCATGGCTCACCGGCAACGGCGACCTCCACGCCAAGAACGTCTCCATGGTCCAGCAGCCACATGGCGAATGGGCGATCGCTCCGGTCTACGACATTCCCTCCACAGTGGTTTACGGCGACAAGACCCTGGCGCTGACCCTGAACGGCAAGCGGACAGGGATCTCGCGCCGCCACTTCCTGGGCTGGGCCACGGAGCTCGGACTCCCCGAACGCGCAGCCGCCCAGGTGCTGGAGCTCGCCCTTAAAGCATCGGGACCCCTGGTAGCGGACCTTGAGGCAGGAACGGCCTTCGCCGTCGTCAAAGGTTCACAAAGGGACGACGACGGCGGCTCACCCTTCCCGGACATGGTCACCAGGGCGTGGGTCAAGGAGCTGAAGCACCGCCGGCGTCTCCTTGAGGGGTAAGGCAAACCCCGCCTGGTGGAGGCTCAAGGACCGTCGAACCAACGGAGAACCCGAAGGGCGCGCAGCGTGTTCCAGCGGCTGGGGCTGCCATCGCCGTCCTCCAGCGCAAAATGGACCTTCCCGGGATGCGTGTTCTCCAGCAGCCAAGTTCCGTCCGGCTGCTCTTTCTTGCGGACCAGCTCCACGCCCTCTGCCAGGCGCTGGTCCGGGGCAGCTCCCGCGGCCCGAAAGTAGTCCAGGCCGCGGAGGACGTCATAGAACCAGCGGGTGGGATAGGAGAAGCGAAGCCAGTCCTCACTGATGATCTCCGCGGTCGCTTTCCGCCGCATCAGCCGGCGCTCCAGGAGGTAGTCTTCAGCCCGTTCCCGGGCAGCCCTGGATGCGGTCGTCCCGCCGGTGGCCTGCTCGTATTCCAGCAGTCCTTCGAGGACGCAGATGGTGCTGTGGAATGAGGAGCGTGTGGAGCCATTGACGGCCTCGCAGTTCCAGCCGCCGTCGGGCAACTGGTCACCCGTCAGCCGCTCCACAACGCTGTCCACGTTCTCCCCGAAGTAGGCGCCCAGCTCCGTGGCCATGCCGTTGATGCAGGGCTCCACTTCACCTTCGAAGAACGGCTGGTTGCCTTCTTCCCAGCGGCTGTTGTCCCTGACGAGCGAGATAGCACGGCGGGCCTGCGGGCTGCCCGGGACCAGACCGAAGTCCTTCAGGAGCAACAGACTGTAGGTGGTGGCGGTCCAGGGCTGGTTGTCGGGATCATCGTCGACTGCCGGCCAGTAGGTGCCGCCGGCCCACTGCCCGTCCGTTCCCTGCAGGGCGAGCAAACGGGAACCCCAGCCTTCGGTGGCAACGCGGTTCCGTTCGGCCCTGACTTCGGCGGCAGGAGCATCAGCGAGGTCCCGCAGGGCCTGCCAGCGGATGGCAGGGTCGCCGGCCAGGAGCCAGTCGAGCACCATCCGCTGCGCGGCAGGTGTCACAGGTGCTGGATGCCGGCCCGCTGCATGGCGTCTTTATAGATCTCGACGTTCTTTGCCAGGAGTTCTTCCTGCTTGGCTTCGGAGACGGCGAACGCCCGGCCTCCGAGCGCGGTTGCCTTGTAGATCTTGATGCCGCTGTTCTTCAGTGACGAGTGGTAGGTCTTCTCGTAGAGGGTGAGGAAGGCGGAGGCGTCGGTGCCGTGGGCGATGATCGCCGAGACACGGGAGTTGATTTTGAGGAACTGGCGGAACGGGCGCAGGCCGTCGGTCTTCTCCTGCACGCTCAGCGCTGACGGGCTGCCGGGCTCCCGGACCCAGGGATAGGCGTTCCACGGCATCACATAGCGGGGGTCGAGCTCAGCGAGTTCGTAGATCTGGGTGGCCCGCCGCGCGGCCTCATCGTCATTATTGTGCGACACAAAACCGGACTCGGTGCCTTTTCCGGGGCTGCCCTGCAGGCTGACGATCCGGCATTCGTCCTCGTCGTGCACCGGATCAATGTACGGAACGGTGGAGCCGGGCTTCCTTTCCATAAGTTCGTCGCAAAGCTGGGTTACCTTCGCGATGTTCGGTTCCTGTAGCAGGGCCTTCTTTTCATCCCAGTCAATCGTCACGATCTCTCCCTCACAGCAAGGTGGTCAGAACCAGGCGTCTTAGGCCACTCTACGCTTCCGCTCTGAGGGTAGGCAGGAAAATTTGGGCCATGGCACCCTACCTGGAGCAGTTGATTGAAGTGCGCGCGGGAAAACGGAACGCAGCAGCGCCGGCAGGTGCTGTTGAATGACACTATGCAGTTCACCAGGAAGGGCCTGAAGGCCGAAGGCTTTGCCGGCTTCCGCCTTGTCCGTGACCTCGAGACCATGCGGGTCCCGCAGGGGACAGGGCTCTTCGCTGTCGTGGCCCCGGAAGGCTTCGAGCCGCGCTTCCTGAAGAAAAGCACGGCCGGCACCTTCAAGAAAAAGGACCCGTCCCTCCCCGAAGCCGCACTTATCGCGGCGTGGGTGGACGCCGCCGTCGTTCTTTACGTCGGAAAGGCGGGGCCGGGTAGTAAGGGCAACCGGGGGCTACGGCGCCAGATCCAGGAATTTGTGGACTTCGGGCAAGGAAAGCCGCCCGGGCACTGGGACGGCCGGGCCATCTGGCAGCTCACCGATGCCGGATCGCTGTCAATTGCCTGGAAGGAACTGGCCCCCGAACAGCTGAACGACGCGGAAGCCGACTACCACGCAGCATTCCTGCAGGAATTCGGGAAGCTGCCGTTCGCCAACCTCGTGCAGGCGCGCACAAAGACCGGCCGCTGACGCCAAGACGAGTTCGCAACGGGCACGAGCTCGGTGTCCCTGGCCGGCTCGTCAGGCCTGCCCGCGGAGCCGCTCCATCTCGCGGCGGTCCTTCTTGGTTGGCCGTCCGGTGCCCCGGTCCCGCTGCGGGAGGCCCAGCGCCGGCGCGAGCGGCCGGGGCGGGGTGTGGTCGGTGAAACAGTGCGATGCCGCTTCCGCACCCACCCGCTTGGCGATGAGCCGCCGCACTTCGAGGATGCGTTCGTATCCGGGCATCCGGACTGTCACGGTATCGCCGGTCACCAAAGTGGCAGAGGCTTTGGACGGGCTGCCGTTCAGCCGGACGTGTCCTGCCCGGCAGGCGGCTGTGGCGGCGGAACGGGTCTTGTAGGCGCGGATGGCCCACAGCCAGGCATCAATACGGACGCTGGCGGGGGAGGCAGGAAGGCTGGTCATGGCTGGCACCGAGTATAGCCCCGTGCGCGCCGGCATTCAGTGCTGGGTCATTCCACCGTTACGCTGACCTGCTGCACCATGTTGTTGCCCATCCCCTGGTAGTTCCAGTTTTGCTCCAGGGGCTGCGTGGCGCTGGTGGCATCCGTGGCCCGGCAGGACAGGACGTGCTCGCCCGGGTCCGCCACCCAGGGCAGCGTCCACTTCCGCCACGCGAATCCGCCGGCGGGCTTGTCCAGCTGGGCGGTCAGCCACGTGCCGTCGATCCCCACCTCCACGCCTGTCACCGCGCCCCCGCCGGACCATGCACGGCCCTGTAGCAGCACCGGGCCCGGGGCCAGGATGCGTTTGCGGGTGAAGAAGTCCGGGACGCCCGGCGGAACCATCAGCGAACGCACCCTGATCCGCGAAACCGGGGTGCCGGCGTCGTCCGCGGAGTCCTGGTAGCGGTAGGCCACCTGTTGCTGGTATCCGGTGAACGGGGCGGTGACCACCTCGATGGACTCAAGCCACTTCACGCTGGCCATCCCATACCAGCCCGGAACCACCAGGCGGAGGGGGTAGCCGTGCTGGGGCGGCAGTTCGGCGCCGTTCATTTTGTAGGCGAGTACGACGTCGGCACGCAGCGCTTCACGGATTGGCAGGCTCCGCGCGTAGTGGTGGGGGACGCCGCCCTGGACCCCTGCATCGGCACCCTTGAAGACCACTTCCACGGCGTTCTGGAGAACGCCAGTTTTGCCCAGGAGGTAGGCGAGCGGAACACCTGTCCAGTGCGCGGTGCCCACTCCTTCCTGGATCCAGGGCTGGCTCATGGGCCGGGGCGAGAGGAGCGACCGGCCGTTGCCGGCGCACTCCAGCGTCACGGGTACGGTGATGGCGGGGTCCTTGCGGAGCGCCGCCATGCTCAGCTCGAGCGCGCGCTCCACCGCGCCGCTGATCCGCAGGTGCCAGGAGCCGGCGTCGAGGTCCGGAATGTCGAAGTGCGTCAGGACGTAGTGGAGCCCCGGCGGTGTGACATCCCTGCGAAGTGCCTCCAGCGGCATCGAATGGTTCCGGGCGGACAGCTGCAGCTCTTCCCGGGTCAGGGGGCCGGTGGTGGGGCCTGCCCCCGGCTGGACGGGTGCTGAATCTGGACCGGTGGGCTGCTCATGCCGGGAGGTCTGGGTCATGCCACAGGTCTACGCCCGCACCGCCGGCACGTCAACGCCTCTTCCCGGCCTACGCCTCCCGTTTTGGCGGGGACTGGGTCTTTGCCGGGTCGCGTTCCGCCAGCGAGCCGATGGCGTTGTCAATTTTCTTCAGGACCTCCGGCTCCAGCGTCACGCCGGCCGCCGCCACACTGTCCGCTATCTGCTCCGGACGGCTGGCACCCACGATGGCAGACGCCACATTGGGGTTCTGCAGCACCCAGGCGACTGCGAGCTGCGGCATGGAGAGGCCGGCTTCCTCCGCAACGGGCTTGAGGTCCTGCACACCGGACAGGACGTCGTCGCGCATCCAGCGCTCGATCATCTTGGCTCCGCCCTTTTCATCCGTGGCCCGGCTGCCTTCCGGCGCGGGCTGGCCGGGCAGGTACTTGCCGCTGAGGACGCCCTGGGCCATGGGCGACCACACGATCTGGGACACGCCCAGTTCCTCCGACGCCGGCACTACCTCGGCCTCGATGACCCGCCACAGCATGGAGTACTGCGGCTGGTTGGAGATGAGCTGGAAGCCGAGCTCTTTGGAGAGGGCGTGGCCTTCCCGAAGCTGGTCCGCGGTCCACTCGCTGACCCCGATGTAGAGTGCCTTGCCCTGCCGGACGATGTCCGCGAACGCCTGCATGGTTTCTTCCAGCGGCGTTTCGAAGTCGTAGCGGTGCGCCTGGTAGAGGTCCACGTAGTCGGTCTGCAACCTGCGCAGCGACCCGTTGATGGATTCCATGATGTGTTTGCGCGACAGACCAAGATCGTTTTTGCCCTTGGGGCCCGTGGGTCCGTAGACCTTGGTGAAAATCTCCAATGATTCGCGGCGCTCGCCCTTCAGCGCCTCGCCCAGAACGGTCTCCGCCGCGGTGTTTGCATAGACGTCGGCCGTGTCGAAGGTGCTGATCCCGGCGTCCAGGGCCGCCCGCACGCACTGGGTGGCGACGTCGTTCTCCACCTGGGAACCATGGGTAAGCCAGTTGCCGAACGTGATTTCCGAGACTTTGAAACCGCTGTTTCCGAGGTATCTGAATTCCATGCGTTTCACGCTAGCCCAGATGGTTGCTCAGGGTAAGGGCTTTTTTCCATCCGTCTGTTCGCTGGCGGGCGACGTTTCCTTGAGTATCTGCTGGGGGCCGGTCAGGGACACGAGCGATCCTGTGTCCAACGGCGCGAGGGCTGGCGGGTGCGGAGGTTTCTTGAACGACCGTGGAACCTCGTGCGGAGGCCGGTGGTTGTGTAGGGAGGACTCAACCAGCGGGGCCACTTCAGCCACTTTCTCCGCCGGCACCTTCGGATCCGGCAGGTCCCTTACGGAGAGTTTGATCTCGGGCGCGGCTGCCCGTGCCCGAGCGATGGCACGGGCGTCGGCCTCGGCCACGGCGGAGGCCCAATCCTCGGCCAGGACGGGCGGTTCACGCCGCGCGGCGGTCAGCGCAGGGTGATGGTCGACGGCGGTGCGCAGCGCCGTTTTAAGGTGTGCGGGCTTCAGAGCGGCGCGCCAATCGCGCGGCTGCCTCCCGCCGTTCGGCCCCGCAGCGGGTTTCCCGGAGGTGCGGGCAAGCAGCCCCGGGCGCGCCGGGCCCGATGCTGATGCCGCGGCAGCACCGCCGTCGGCGGCATCCTTCCGGCCCTGCAGCCGGGTGCCGTAGAGCTGGACAAGCGGTATGGATTCCTTCCGCGGACGCCAGCCGAACAGGCCCATCAGGATTATGGCGGCCAGCCGTCCCACGCCCGCGAGCACCAGGGTGATGACGCCCAGGAGAAAGAGGATAAAGAACATCAGGAAGGCAACGCCCACCGTGCCCAGGAAGGTCAGGTTGAGGACGAGCGTATCCGGGTTTTCCACGTCACCCCTCCTTTCTGCAGGCAGCGGAACCCCCGCCTCTGCCACTGTGCCCGGGCCATGGCACCTTCTCCACCATACGGATTTTTGGTGTTCCATGCCGCCGGCGGAGGCGGTGTGCCGGGGGTTGTAGCAAAGCTGTTACCGGATATGACAGCATCCCGGTATGACAAAAAGTGCGGGGCAGGAAAACTGTATGTGCCTGTCCGGGGAGCCGTACGCGCAGTGCTGCGGGCGCTTCCACTCCGGCGCGGCGGAGGCTGCCACCGCGGAGCAGCTCATGCGGTCCCGCTACAGCGCGTTCGTGCTTCTGGACGCGGACTACCTGCTGCGTACCTGGCACCCGGACACCGCCCCTGCCACCCTGGAGCCCGATCCGGGGATGGGCTGGCGCCGCCTGGACATCCTGTCCACCAGCGGAGGTGGTCCTTTCGACACCGCAGGGACGGTCGAGTTCAAGGCGTACTACCGGTACGGCGGCGAGCGGGGAGTCCTGCACGAGGCCAGCAGGTTCATCCGGGAAGACGGCCGGTGGTACTACGTAGACGGGGACGTCAGCGCCTGAGGTGTGGGACTGTGCTGCTGAAGCCACGGCTTACCCACTGAATTACTCGTCGTCGTAGTCGCTGTCCGGCGTGAACCCGGCCCGGTCCACTTTGCGGTGGAACCTCATGCCGGCGAGTCCGCCCAGGACTGCACCCACCAGGGCGACGGCGGCAACCACGACGGCAGCGATGATGCTGGTGGTGGTCAGTTGGCCCTCATTGATGGGGATGCGCGGGAAGCTGTTCAGGTTGGCCAGGACATTGAACTGCTGCCCGGCCACGAGGCCCAGGATGGATACGAGGATCGCCACGATCAGCGCCCAAATCCATACCATCAGGCCCTGCTTGGCGCCGTCGAAACGCGCCATGCGGCCCGCCACGTAGCCGCCGCAATAGTAGGACAGGAAGAGGATCACCAGCAGGACGATGATGCCCACCAGTCCAACCGTGCCCTGGTTTTGTGCCGCCTGGTTCACTGCTTCGTTGACATCCGTGTTGCTGGCGAGGCCAACTGCTGTTCCCGCGGCTGCCACCAGGGCGGTCAGCAGGACTGCCATGCCGGTGGCGGTGAGCCAGCCGAAGAAGGCTGAGCCCACCTTGATCCCGCCGAACTGTTCCTTTTCCCGCGCCACTGCGGTCTGTTGGTCAGTGAGGTTCGGATCCACCGCCGGGGCAGTGGCGGCAGGAGTGTAGTCCCGCTCGGCATAGGCTGCAGGTCGCTCCGAATACGTGGAGGCCGGCGCGGCGTCCGTTGCCGGCACCTGGTCGAAGGAGCGCGTGCTCTGGCTGTCCGCGTCTGCGGTGCGGTGGCTCCCGCTCGGGGTGTCGTCCTCCCGGGCGCGCCGCGGAGGCAGGTTCTCTGGGTCAGTTGAGCTGCTCATGCTTCAACTCAACCATTGACGCACAGCGATAGCAAGCGTGCTTACTATTTTGTGACCTGCGGTTTTACCGGTACCGGCGGTGCAGATTGTCCTTTTTGGAGGGGCCTGGGGAGGCATCGGCGATCCATGGTCCGGTCCCTTCGGACTGGTCCAGGACGCCTTCCTCCAGCCACGTGTAGTCCCCGGCGAGGACCTTGCGCGTGAGCGCGCGGTCGGCATCGTCCGTGTTACGCCACAGCTGGTCGAAGTATTCCTCCACGCGCACCCGTGCCTGCTCGCAGTACGCCTCGGCGAGCTCGTAGGCGCTCGCGGCCCGCTCCGGAGCCGTGTGCAGCAGCATTTCGGCGCGGACGCAGCAGGCCGTCATGGCGAACAGCTCGGCACCGATGTCCACCACGCGGCCAAGGAAGGCCTGTTTACGCTCCAGTTTGGCCTGCCAGCGGCCCATGCCGTAAAAGGTCTGACGGGCCAGGCGGCGGGACGAGCGCTCTACGAAGCGCAACTGTTTGGCCAGCCTTCCGAACTCCGCGTAGGACCGAGGGTCCATGCCGGCTCCGGCCACGAGTTTAGGCAGCCACTTGGCGTAAAAGCCCGAGGCGCCGACGGCGGCCTTCGCTTTGTCCGACAGGCTCGCGTCCATGGACGCGAGGTCGCCCGCTGCGGCAAGGTGCGCGTCCACGGCTTCCCGGGCGATCAGCAGGCGCATGATCTCGGAGGATCCCTCGAAGATCCTGTTGATGCGCAGGTCCCGCAGCTGCTGCTCCGCAGGCACGGCCCGCTCGCCGCGTGCTGCCAGTGACTCCGCGGTCTCGAAGCCGCGGCCGCCCCGGACCTGGACCAGTTCGTCGGCGATCCGGCAGCTGATCTCGGTTGCCCACAGCTTGGCCAGGGCGGCTTCGATTCGCACGTCCTTCTGGCCGGCGTCGGCGAGTTCGGCGGAGAGTTCAAAGACGGCATCCAGGGCAAAGGCGGAGGCGGCGATGAAGGCAACCTTCTTGCCCACGGCCTCATGTTCACCGACCGGCCTGCCCCATTGCGTGCGCGCGTTGGACCATTCGCGGGCGATCTTCAGGCTCCAGCGCCCCGACGCCACGCAGAGCGCGGGGATGGAGAGCCGGCCTGTATTAAGGGTGGTCAGCGCGATCTTCAGGCCCTGGCCTTCGCGCCCCAGTCGGTTGGCCGTGGGTACGCGCACCTGGTGGAACCGGGTGACCCCGTTTTCTATCCCGCGCAAGCCCATGAAGGTGTTCCGGTTTTCCACGGTGATGCCGGGTGAGTCCATGTCCACCACGAAGGCGCTGATCCCGCCCTTGTGCCTGGTTCCGTCGGCGGCGGTATAGGCCGGAACTACCGCCATCACCACCACCAGTTCCGCGATGACCCCGTTGGTGGTCCAGAGCTTCACGCCGTCCAGGAGGTACGCCTCGCCGTCGTCCGTTGGCGTTGCGGTGCTGCCCATCCGGGCGGGGTCGCTGCCCACGTCCGGCTCGGTCAGGAGGAACGCGGTGATGGCACCGGCCGCGCAGCGCGGCAGGTACTCCCGTTTCTGTTCCGGGCTGCCGAACACCTTGACCGGCTCCGGCACGCCGATGGACTGGTGTGCCGAGAGCAGGGCTCCGAGGCTGGGATGCACGCTGCCCAGCAGGGCGAGTGCGCGTCCGTAGTACACCAGGGAAAGTCCCAGGCCGCCGTACTCTTGCGGGATTTTCATGCCGAAGACGCCCAGATCGGCAAGGTCCCGGATGTATTCGTCCGGAATCTTCGCCTCACGCTCAATGATGCGGCCGTCCATGGTCCGCGCGTACCCAGTCAGGCGGGCCATGAACGCCTCGCCGCGCTCCACGTCCGCAGGGTCCGGGGTGGGCCAGGGATGGACCAGGCTGAGGTCGAAGCTGCCCAAATAGAGGCCCTTGGCGAAGCTGGGGCGGTCCCAGTCTGTCTGGCGGGCGGCTTCTGCGACGGCCCGGGCATCGGCGGACGTGGCGCCGGAGCCAATATGGCCGGCCGGTACGGGAGTTTCCTCGGCGGGGGCGTCCGTGGACGGGAATTCAGTGGCGGAGGTCATGGGTTATCTCCTTGGCCGGAGTGGCCGGTGAAGCCATGGATCCGCCGGGTTGGAGAACCCTTTAGCTGTCTCTCAATATTACCCGCGGGTAAGTTCCGGTGCTAGGGGTGGACTGGGCCTGGAGTTCTCCGGCTACGTCCACTGTTGACGCGTGGTTGATCAGGCGGTCCCAACCCGCGTTGATGCCGTGGACCACTGCCAGGAGCGAGTTCACAACCATCACCCATGCCAGCCTGCCGACGCCCAGCAGCACCAGGGCCGCCAGCCCTGCGGCTAGGACGAAAGCTGCCAGGATGAACGCGAAGACCAGCGTTCCGATAAATACCAGAGTGCCGGTTTCGAGTGTGCTTAGGTCGAACTGCATGTATCCCCCTGCTGCTGCGGCGTTGCGATGGCGAAGATCAGTAGCAGAAGCGTAGGGGTACTTCTTCGCGGTGGGCCAGAGCCCCGGCCTGCGGAGACCGCTGTTGATATGGGATCGAAATCCTACGGCGCAGTAGGTCACGGAGGGGTCGCGGCCGCTGGGTTAACCTTGTAGCTGGCAGTTTTCCGTTCCTGCCCCCGCCCCGCAAACAGCCCAAGGAGAGTGTGTGCCCCGCTCCGCCAGGTCATCCGCTGACGCCATCAGCGCCCGGCTCCGGGACCTCGAACTCCTCACCAAAGGGCCCGCCTGGGCCCTGACGCGGTCGGCGCCCTGGGTGATCGCGGTGCTGCAGGCATCCTTCACCCGCACCCGTCCGCAGCTGCCGCTTGAGGAGTTCCACGCCGACGTCGACTCCTTCCTCGAGGAGCTGCGCCGGCAGGACCCCGGACTGGGCGGCGGAGCCAACGGCAAATCCTTCGGCGACGAATGGACGCGGCGCCAGTTCCTGACCCGCCGGAACCAGTCGGGCCAGATCGTGTACGAAGTTACCGAGCCCGCCGCCCGTGTGCTCGCCTTCCTGGACAGCCTGTCCAGTGAGCGCTCCACCCTCAACGGCTCCCGCCTGGGCACCCTCCTGGGGGACGTGGAAAAGCTCGCCAACGAGACCAACCCGGACCAGAGTGCCCGCCTTGAATCCCTTGAAGAGGAGATCGAGGAGCGCCAGCAGCTGATCCAGGACATCAGCAGCGGCGAGTTCGACGGGTTGCTGGACGATGACGAAGCGGTGGAGGTCGCCGGCAACATCCTTGACCTCGCCGCGAGCCTGCCGGCGGACTACAAGAAGATGCGTGACCGGATCGAGGAGCTGGTGGGCGAGCTGCGCAACCAGATCATCGAGGAATCCCTGACCAAGGGCGCCACCATGGCCCAGGTGCTGGAGGCGGACAAGCGGCTCCGCCAGAGCCCGGAGGGCAGGACCTTCCGCTCGTTCACGGCCTTCCTTGAGGATCCCCAGCAGCAGCTGCGGTTCCGCTCGGCCATCGGCGAGGTGCTGAGCCGGCAGTTCGCCGACGACCTTTCCGCCGAGGACCGCGAAACCCTGAAGAACCTGGTGGCAGAACTGCGCCAGCAGCACAGCCAGATCCAGCGCATCTACGGCAAACTCAGCGAAAGCCTCAACACCTACATCCAGAGCGACGACTTCCGCCAGTCCATCCGCCTGCGCCAGGTGCTGCGCGAGGCCGAGCAGGCCATCCGGTCACTGCCCTACGAGCGCGACCGCCCGGGACTGGTGCCCGGCCCGGTGCTCTACAACGCGGGCTTCGAATCCCTCTCCATGGTGAAGCTCTTCGACCCGGACGAGTTCGCCGCTCCGCCCAAACTCGCGGACCCCATCGCCTTCAGCGACTCGGACAGGGTGCGATCCGTGCGGACGGGCAAGGCCAAACCCCAGGCCATCCGCTCCGCCATGGCAGGAGCCGCCACCCTTGCCGAGGCGTGGCAAAACCTGCCGCCGGAGGAGCAGCACATCAACTCCATCCGGGCGCTCCTCTCCCAGGCCCTCCACGACGGCGCGAACTTTGACCGCGAAGCCATCGACGGCCTGGACTTTGAACAGATAGACGGCACCACCCGCAGGGCCTACCTGCCCGTGGTCACGCTCGCAAAGGATTGACGATGACTGAAGACAGCACGACGGCGGTTCCGGCAGCCGAGCCTGCCGGGACTGCGACCAGCCCGGTTATCGGCGGCGTCACTCCCCGCGACACCTTTGTTGACGGTGCTGCCCTGTTCCCGGGGGACACTGGAGTGCTGTCCATGAAAGTGCGGCAGGCGCTGGTGAAGCTCCTGAAAGGCCCGTACATCGACGGCGGCCGGGACGAGAAGCTGTGGACCGTGCTGCTGGACAACCAGGTGATCCTGCGGAGCCGGCTGTCCGAACTGTTCCTGGCCATGCAGCTTGACCACGAGCGCAAAATCGCGGTCCTTCGCCCGGTGGACCCCGAGGTGATCGGCGGCGGCGCCCGCTCAAGCATCCTGCGGCAGCAGCGCGCACTGAGCCGGGTGGAGACCATCGTGCTGCTCCGGCTGCGCCTGCTGCTGGACCGGCACGTCACGGCGCAGACGGATCCCACCATCACCCGCGAGGAAATCGCCGACCTCGTGGCCCACTACCAGCCCGCCGGCCAGCAGGACGCCCTCCGCGATTCCGACGTCGTCACCCGTGCCATCACCAAACTACTGGCCCGCCAGCTCCTGCTTCCCACAGGCCTGGACGACGTCTACACGATCTCCAACGCCCTGCCCCTGGCGCTCCCGTTCGAAAACATCGGCGACATCCCGGCCCACATCGAAGCTTTGGTGGCCGCATCAGCAGACCAGTCAGGAACAGAACCCCTCCTGGATCTGGATGCGGAAGAGGACGCTGCCGAGGACGCAGAGCATGTGTCCGGTGGCGTCGCGATAGGTGAGTCGGCCCCGGAACCCCAAGGAGAAGGCAAATGAGTATCGCGAGCATGCTTCCGATGGGTGAGGTGACCAACCCGGGCCAGATGCGGCTTGCGCTGGTGCAGGTGGTCAACTGGGGCACGTTCCACGGCGCGCACACGATGCACGTGGACCGGGACGGCACGCTGCTCACCGGCAACTCAGGAGTGGGAAAGTCGACCCTGTTCGATGCCATGCTGCGGGTGTTCGATGCCCGGCCGCGGTCCAACGAGGCGGCGGCGCAGCGTTCGGGCGGCGCTGTGGAGGACAAGCGGACGACGTTCACGTACATGCGCGGCAAGGTGGGCGACAAGGCCGTGGGCGAGGGATCGGCGAGTGCGTTCCAGCGCCCGGGTGCCACCTGGTCCGCCGTCGCGCTGACGTTCGACAACGCCGCGGGCACCAAGGTGACGGTCTCGGCGCTGTTCGACCTGCCGAAGAACGGCACGGAGTCCAGCGTGGGCCGGTTCTACCTGATCGACAGCACGCCCCTGGACCTGGAGGCTGTGGAGGGCATCGCCGACAAGCGGTTCACCAAGGCTGTACTTGAGACGACCTTCCCGCACGCGCAGGTTTTCGACGTGCACAAGGCCTTCGCCGAGCGCTTCCGCAGGCTGCTGGGGATCAACTCGGACCAGGCGCTTCCGCTCCTGCGCGTCATTCAGGCGGGCAAGGGGCTGGGCGGCAGCGTGAACACGTTCTTCCGTGACCAGGTGCTGGATGCGCCGGCCACACTTGCCGCCGCTGACGACGTGGTGGAGGAGTTCAGCAACCTGATGTCCATCCGGCAGCGGCTGGAGGATGTGCGGCAGCAGCGCGACCAGCTGGCTCCCGTTCCAGGGCTGAACCGCGAGTATGCGCAGTCGCTCCTTGACGCGAACCGGCTGCGGGAGCTCGCCGGCGAGGAGTTCGAGGCGTACAAGCAGCGGCTGGCTGTCACGGTCCACGAGAAGACACTGGCCCGGTTCAAGGAGCTGGCACAGGCGAAGGCCAAAGAGCTTGGGGCCGAGCGCGCGGTCCGGGACGGCCTGGCCAAGGAACTGCGCCAGCTGGAGACCGACTACAACAGCCAGGGCGGCAACGCGATTTCCGCGATTGAGCAGTCGCTTGAAAACGCCCGGGTGGGGCTGAAGCTCCGCCAGCAAGTGGAAGAATCGGCCCAGCAGGCGCTCGCCGACGCCGGGCTGCGGCTCGAGTGGACGGCTGGGGGCTGGGAGCAGGCGCATGAGCAGGCAGCGGCGCGGTCGGCCGAGCTGAAGGATGATTCGCAGGTCCTCCAGGAGCTGCGGTTCGAGGCCTTCGACGCCCACGCGACGAAGAAGCGCGAGCTGGCAGCGGCTGAGCAGGAACTTGTCTCGCTGAAGACGCGCAAGTCCCTGCTTCCGCCGTCGAGCATCGAAAACCGTTCCGCGATTGCTGCCGCCACCGGCATCCCGGAAGAGCGGATGCCGTTCGCGGGTGAGCTGATGGACCTGGCTGAGGGGGAGGAGCGTTGGCGGCCGGCTGCTGAACGTGCGCTCCGCAGCCTCGCCACCACGCTGCTGGTTCCGGGCAAGCACTTCGCCGCCGTCACGCGGTACCTGAATGACAACAAGGTGCGCGGCGCGTTGCGGGCAGTGGATGTCTCCAAGCCGCTGGCCGGCGGCGCACTGGCCGTGGAGGACGTGCGCGACGGCGACCTGCTCACCAAGCTGGACATCCTGGCCACGGGTGCGGCTGCTGAGGCCGGAGCCTGGATCCGTGAACGGATCGCACTCGACTTCGCCTACCCCTGCGTGGAGGATCCGGACGAACTGGCCGGCCTGGACAAGGGCCTGAGCCTGGGTGGCGTGGTCAAGCGCAACCGCCACACCGTGGAGAAGGACGACCGCTTCACCAGCCGGCAGGATTATGTCCTGGGCTTCGACAACGCCGCCAAGCTGGAACTCGTGGCCGGCCAGGTGGAGGATCTCCGGCAAGAGGTGGCCAAGGCCGCCGAACTCGCGCAAAGCCGTGAGGACTCGCACCAGGGCATGAGCCGCCAGCTTGAAGCCCTGCGCCGCATCGCGGAGGACGACCGCCCGTGGGAACAGGTGTCAGCGGCGGTGGCAGCGGATGAACTGGCGCGCATTGAGCAGCGGCTCAAGGACGCCCTCGCCGCCCAGGCGGACCTTGAACCGCTGCGTGCCACCATTGAGGAGGTGCGGCAGAAGCACCAGTCCAGCACCGAGGCTGCCGCGGTCCTGCAGAGCGAGTACAAGGCCCTGGACCGTCAGCTGACCGCTGCCGATTCCCTGCTGGAAGGCGCACGTGAACGCCTGGCCCAGGCGCCGCCGTCGGACGCCACGGTTGCCGCGCTGGAACCGCACTTCGCCGACTTTGGCGACGTGACCGAAATGCACGAACTGGACAACCTGGCCAACCGGGTGCGGACGGCGCTGCTGGCGGAGCTGCATGCTGCCGAGTCCCGGGGCCAGGCCACCGCCGAGCGGCTGACGCGGATCTTCGAGGGCTTCGTGCGGGACTGGGGGAGTGCCATCTCCGCCGACCATGGCACCACCATCGGCGCCGCCAGCGAGTTCGAAAGCCGGTACCACGCTATTGTCAGCGACGGGCTGCCGGCGCAGGAGGCGGAGTTTCGGCAGTTCTTCAACCAGCGCACGCACGAGTCCTTCAGCACCCTGCTGCACCTCCTGGACGAGGAACGCCGCTCCATCACCAGCCGGATCCTGCCCCTCAACGGCATCCTGTCGCAGGTGAACTTCCATGAGGGCAGCTACCTGGAACTGGATATCAAGCAGACCCTGCCGCCCACGGCCAAGCAGTTCAAGGACGCCATCCAGAACGCGCTCAAGGCCCGCCACACCCGGCCTTCCCGTTCCGATGCCGCGGGAGCGGAAAAGAACGACGACGACGAGCTCACCGCGCGCTACAAGTCGCTGGAGACGCTGGTGAAGCGGTTGGGCTCGCAGGCGCCGGAAGACCGGCGCTGGCGGGCCGAGGTGCTGGACGTCCGCGGACACCTGTTCATCCAGTGCAAGGAGCACCGTGAGGTGACCGGCGCGCCGTCGGGCAAAAAGACGGGCAAGAAGACCGACGTCTTCATGCATGCGGACACGGGCTCCATGTCCGGCGGTGAGCGGCAGCGCTTCACCGCGTTCATCATGGCCGCTGCGCTGAGCTACCAGCTGGGCATCGCCGAACAGGGCTTCACCACGTACGGCACTGTGATGATGGATGAGGCGTTCGTCCTGGCCTCCGAGGAATTCGCCGGTGCCGGCATCAAGGCGCTGCACGAGTTCGGATTCCAGCTGCTGCTTGCCGCCCCGGAAAACGTGATCGACCTGTCCCGACACCTGGGCTCCGTGACTGAGATCCTCCGGGACAGGCGCACCAACCGTTCGGGCGTCCTGACGGCCCCGGTGATCAAGCCCCGGCCCGGTGAAGAGGGGTCTTGGCGGTCCGAGGCTAACCCAGTGGATATCGTTCTGCGCTGATCCGAAACCGCATATAACAAATTGATGGATTTATTGTTCAGGCTCTAGAAGCAGCTGTTTTTGCTGTGCCACTCTGGCTCTACCAACTCACCTCGCCTGAGTAATTCCCACAGGTACTGCGGACAGACTGGGGTTCCGCACTGTCCCCAAGAGGACGATGGCGTCATCTTGAAAGGCATTCCGATGCACCCACAACACCGAGCATCCTTCCTCCTGGCCGCGATCACTGCGGCGGCGCTGTCCCTCGCGGGCTGCGCGGCAGGCACTTCTGCGGGGAGTGGGGAGACCGCGGGGTCATCCGCACAAACGGCCACGTCGAGCGGGGGCTCGTCCGCAACGCCGGCCGCCCCGACTGTCACGACGAGCCCCGATCCATCAATTGTTCCCGCTGCCACCTCGTCCTTCGTGCCCCCGGGACCGGAAGCCTTCACGTTCGCAGATGGCCGCCTGTCGTTTGCTTATCCTGAAGGCTGGAGCGTGAAGCATGAGCAGGTGTCAGCGTCCCCCGCCGTGGAGACGGCGACCGTCTTGGATGCCAGCGGCAAGGAGCAGATCGCTGTGTACTACAGCCAGGTCGGTGACGCCACGGCCGGAAACGTCACCAGGAACATCATTGAGACGGATCCGGTGCCGGGACTGATCGGCGCTTCTGTTCCCACGCCTAGTTCTTCGTTCTTTATTGATCGCACTGATGGCGCTACTCATTACCGGATGGGCCTGACGCCAGGAGCGCCCGTCTCGCCGGACGGCCAAGTGCAATACGGCCTTGTCAGAATCGGCGACCGCATTTTGACCGCAGATGTGCTGTTCGATGAAGCGCGGTTCGAGGGTCCTGAGGCAGCGCAAGCCTGGTACTGGAGTGCCGAAGGCCGTGCCCTGAAGTCCGTGCTCATGAGCTTCTCTTACCGCTGACCGGCAGGCGGGGAAGCCCTCCCCCACTTGGGGGAGGGCTTCCGCTGCAGGGCTGGCCTGCGCGCCGACTACTGACCCTGGACTCTGGCCAGGAATTGGGCGGTGCGGTCCTTTAGGCCTTCAATCTGGCGGAGGACGACGGCGGCCGGGTCAGGATTGATCTCGTTGGCCGGCGGTTCCTTGCGCACGTTGCCGCAGCACAGGAAGTCGGCACAAATAAGGGTGCCCACGGTGTTGCCATCGCGTCCGGACTGGCCGGCGCGCCTGGCCACCCAGAGGAGTACGTCCTCCTTGGAAAAGACGTCCCGGCAGAGTTCGCAGAGCACCGAGCGGTTCTTCCGGGCGCCGCTTTCGGGGGCACGCAACATGATGCCGGTCAGGCCTTTAGCGCCGGGGACTACCAGGTACCCGCGGAGGGGCATCTTCTCGTCCCGCCAGCCCAGGAACTCGAGGTTGTCCCAGCCAAGGGAGTCGAAATCCTTGGGCAGGTTGAGTTTGGCCACCTCGGAGCGGCTGGCATTGATGAAGGATGCCCGGATTTGTTGGGGCGTGACTGATTGCATGGCTGTACTTTCGTAAGAGATGGGACCCGACGTGGGTCAGGGAAACAAGGGGTCAGTCATTTCCCTCGGAGCAGGCCAAAGCGGCCGCCCCGCTTCCCGTGGCAGCGGCGGCGCTGAAGGCCATGCGCGTGCACATTTCTCCGTGGTTCCCATCTCTTCTGCAGGCTGGTCGGCGCTTGTGCGGAACCAGCAGTGTCATCCTGCCAAATGGGACACCGCCTGTCCAAGGCAGCGACACGCATCAGTCCCTGTGTCCTTCATTCATGGAATAAGATACGTAAACGTTGCGTAATGCAGCAGAGGGTAGGCTAGCCTTACTTAAGTTCGCATCGTTCACTTAAGGAGTTCCGTGACTTCCCCCCTCTTCACAGGCCTTGGTGCCACACGCCGCACGCTGTTCAAATCAGCCGGCAAGGCGACGGCCGTTCTGGCCGCAGCGGCGCTCACCCTCTCGGCCTGCTCCACCGGCCCCGCGTCCTCCACCACGGACGCCGGCCCTTCCAGCTCCAGCAGCTCGCAGTTCCCGGTCACCATCGAACACGCATTCGGTGAAACCATCATTGAGAAGCAGCCCACCCGTGTAGCCACCGTCTCCTGGGTCAATGACGACGTCGCCATTGCCCTGGGTGTTGTTCCCGTCGGTGTCCCCAAGAATGAGTGGGGCGGCAACGAGCAGGGCTCCACCCCGTGGAAAGACGCAGCCCTCGAGGAGCTCGGCGCCGGCTTCGGCTCGGACAAGGCCCCGGTCCAGTACTCCGAGGCTGACGGCATCAACTTCACCGAGATTGCAAAGCTCACCCCGGACGTCATCCTGGCCGCCTACTCGGGCCTGACCGAGGAGGACTACAAGAAGTTGACCGAGATCGCGCCGGTTGTGGCCCATCCGGAACTGGCCTACGGCACCTCCTGGCAGGACTCCACCTCCATCATCGGCAAGGCCCTCGGCAAGGACGCCGAAGCCACCAAGCTGATCTCGGACACCGAGGCCACCATCGAGGAGAAGGTCTCCAAGTACCCGCAGATCGAAGGCAAGAGCTTCATCTACGGCAACCTGGAGCCGGCCAAGGGTGACGGCGTCAACGTCTACACGGCCAACGACAACCGTCCCCGGTTCCTCTCCGAAATCGGTATGACGCTTGCCCCCGTGGTGGAGGAAAACTCCAAGGATTCCAAGGAGTTCTTCATCCCGTGGTCTGCCGAGAAGGCCAATGAGCTCGAATCCGACGTTTTCGTGACCTGGGTTCCGGACTCCTCCACCGCGGACGCCATCAAGGCCGACCCGCTGCTGAGCCAGATCCCCGCCATCAAGAACGGCGCCCTGGTTGCAGATTCGGACAACACGCTGACGCTGTCCATCTCCGCTGCCTCCCCGCTGAGCCTGCCGTGGTCGCTGGACACGTTCCTGCCGCAGCTGGCCACCGCTGCGGATGCAGTGAAGTAAGCACCGTTCCGTGACGCACAGTACGACGACGGCGGCCTCCCGGGGAGGGGGCACCGGCACCGCGGTGCGGGGGAAAGGACCGAAGGGTCCCTCCCGCGGCCCCGCTACCGGGGGAAAGCGGGCCGCCTGGCTGCTGGCCGCCGTCGTCGTGCTGGCCATCCTGGCCGGGGCGTCCCTGGCCATCGGCGCCCGCGCCATTCCCCTCGGCACCGCGTTGGAGGCGCTGGCCTCCTTTGATCCCGCAAACGGGGATCATGCAGTAGTCCACGCCCGGATCCCCCGCACCGTGCTCGGCCTCCTCGCCGGCGGTGCGCTGGGCCTTGCCGGCGCGGCCATGCAGGGCGTCGCCCGCAACCCGCTCGCCGACCCCGGCATCATCGGCGTTAACGCCGGAGCCGCCCTGGCAGTGGTGACCGGCATCTACGTCTTCGGCGTCGCCACCTTCTCCGGCTACATCTGGTTCGCCTTCATTGGCGCGGCGGTTGCCGCCGTCGTGGTGTACCTGATCGCTTCCCTTGGCCGGGACGGTGCCACGCCCGTGAAGCTGGCGCTGGCCGGCGCCGCACTCAGCGCCGGACTGTACTCGCTGATGAACGTCATCCTGGTGTCCAGCCAGGACACCCTGGACCGCTTCCGCTTCTGGCAGGTGGGCGGCGTGGCCGGCCGTGACTGGTCCGTCGTTCTGCCCGGGATACCTTTCCTCGCCGTGGGCGCCGCGATTGTGCTCCTGACCGGACGCATCCTCAACAGCCTGGCCCTTGGCGACGACATTGCCCGCGGCCTCGGCCAGCGCGTGGGCCTGGCCCGTGCTGTCACTGCCCTGGGCATCGTCCTGCTCTGCGGAACGGCCACCGCCCTTGCCGGGCCGATCGCCTTCGTCGGCCTGGTGGTTCCGCACGCTGTCCGGTTCCTCACCGGGCCCGACTACCGGTGGATCCTGCCGTTCTCCCTGGTGGCCGCCCCTGTGCTGCTGCTCGCGGCCGACATCATCGGCCGGGTTGTGCTGCTCCCCGGTGAGGTTCCCGCCGGCATCATGACCGCTTTGGTGGGTGCACCCGTGTTCGTCTGGCTGATCCGCCGGGGGAAAGGGGCCGGACTGTGACCCTCACCCAGATGGAGCAACGCCGCGGCAGCCTGCTCCTGAACCGGACCGCCGTGCTGGCTGCCGGCGTCGTCATCCTGTTTGCGGTGTACGTCCTGCTCGGCAGCTACACCGTCACAATCCCGGACTTCTTCAAGATCCTGGTTGCGCACCTGACGGGCGGGGAAAAAATTCCCGGTGCCAGCTTCATCGTCATGGAAAACAAGCTTCCCAGGGCAGTCATCGGCACCATGATCGGCCTCGCGTTCGGCCTTGCCGGTGCGCTGTTCCAGACAATGCTCCGCAACCCGCTGGCCAGCCCCGACATCATCGGCATCAGCTACGGCGCCAGCGCCGCCGCCGTCATCGCCATCGTCGTTTTCGGCGCGTCAGGCGCCGTGGTCTCCGGCGCGGCCCTTGCCGGTGCCCTGGCTGTGGCCGCGATCATCTACGCAATCTCCGCTGGAGGAGCCCTGCGCGGAACCAGCCGCGGCAGCACCGCCGGCAACCGGCTGGTCCTCGCCGGCGTGGGCATCGCGGCCGCACTCCACGCGGTGGTCAACTTCCTGATGACCCGGGCCGATATCCGCACCGCCGCCGACGCCCTCGTCTGGCTGAACGGGTCCCTGAACTCCGCCAACTGGGACCGCGCAGGTGTCTTGTTTTTCGCCCTGGTGGTCCTTATCCCCGCGGTGGCCGTCATCGCCGGGCCGCTGCGGATCCTTGAACTCGGGGACGATGCCGCCGCAGGCCTGGGTGTCCGCGTCAACGCGTCCCGCCTCGCCCTGGTGATCATCGCCGTCACGCTGGCGGCCGTCGCGACGGCGGCAGCCGGCCCGGTCGCTTTCGTCGCCTTCCTCGCCGGGCCCATAGCCCGCCGCTTCACCGGCAAAGCCAGCCTCCCGGCGTCGGCCCTGGTGGGAGCGCTCATCGTCCTCGCGGCAGACTACTTCGCCTCCAACCTCGCCCCGCTGCTGCTGGACGGCACCGTCCTGCCGGTCGGCGTCATCACCGGTGCACTCGGCGCCCCCTTCCTGCTGTGGCTCCTGGTCACGGCCAACCGAAAGGATGCCTGACGTGGCTGTTCTCAATGCCAAGGACCTGACGCTGAAATACGACCAGCGCTGCGTGGTGGACGGCCTCAGCGTGGAAATCCCCGAGGGCAAGGTGACCATGATCGTGGGCGCGAACGCCTGCGGGAAGTCCACCCTGCTCCGCGGCCTGTCCCGGCTCCTCAAACCCACGTCGGGCGCCGTGACGCTGGACGGGAAGGACATCCACGCCCGTCCTGCCCGGGAGCTGGCACGCACCCTCGGCCTCCTCCCGCAGCACCCCACCGCCCCGGACGGCATCACGGTCCGCGACCTGGTGGGCCGCGGCCGCTACCCGCACCAGGGCTTCTTCCGCAGCTGGAGCGACCAGGACGACGCCGCCGTGCAGCGCGCGCTGGAAGCAACCGAGACGCTGGCCCTCGCCGGGCGCGACGTGGACGAACTTTCCGGCGGGCAGCGGCAGCGGGTGTGGATCGCCATGGCCCTCGCCCAGGAAACCGACGTCCTGCTGCTGGACGAGCCCACCACCTACCTGGACCTCGCCCACCAGGTGGAGGTCCTGGACCTCGTGACGGACCTGAACCGCAAGCGCGGCACCACCGTCGCAATCGTCCTGCACGACCTCAACCTCGCCGCCCGGTATGCGGACAACGTCATCGCCATGAAGGCCGGCGCCGTGGTGGCCGTGGGCAACCCGCGTGAGGTAGTCACCGAAAGCCTGGTCCGCAATGTCTTCAACCTCGACTCCCGCGTCATCCCCGACCCCGTGTCCGGAACACCCCTGATCATCCCCATCGGCCGCCACCACGTCCCCACCGAACTGGAGCTTGTTTCATGAAGACCCGAAATGCTGCGTCCGCCAAGCCGATGAACACGCAGTCCATGAATACAGAGCCGATGACCCTGGCGTTCGAGGTCACCGTCTCCTCGGTCCAGGAACTCAGCCCCAACTTCCGCAGGATCACGTTCGGCGGCTACTCGCTGCGGGACTTCGGCGTCCATGGGGACACCCTGGACCTCCGGATCAAACTCATGATCCCGTCCCTCGCCGCGGACGGCACGCAGCTTCCGCTGCCGGCCTTCGAGATGGCCTCGTCCGGGTGGTACCGCGAATGGCTGGAGATGGACCCCGCCGTCCGCGGTTCCATGCGCACCTACACGGTGCGGCAGGCCCGGCTTGACGCGGTGTACCCGGAGATCGACGTCGATTTCGTCATGCATTTCGATGACCACGGCCACGGCGGTCCGGCTGCCAACTGGGCCCGCAACGCCAAGCCCGGGGACGCCATCACCATCATCGGCCCGAACAACCGCGCCGCGCACTGCGTGACCGCCGAAATCTACTCCGGCATCGAATGGCGGCCGGGCCTGGCCCAGCGGATCCTGCTGGCCGGCGACGAGACAGCTGTCCCGGCCATCTCCGCCATCCTGCAAAGCCTCCCGGAGTACATGACCGGCCACGCCTTCCTCGAAGTCCCCGAGGCGGGCGACTTCCTGGAACTCACCTCACCCGCCGACATCCAGATCACCTGGCTCGCGCGGGGGGCCTCGATCGGGCGGTCCCGGCCGCACGGCGAACTGCTGCAGGAAGCGGTCCGCAAAGCCGTTCCCGTACCCGGCTGGGTGGGGATTAAGGAAGTGGACGGCGGAGCCGGGCCCGAGCCCGAAGACGTCAACGTGGACGTGGACATCCTCTGGGAGACCCCGTCCCGGATGGAAACGTCCGAGATCATTGCCACCAAGAACCCGGGCATGCCGGCGGGCGCCATGCCTTTCTACGCCTGGATCGCCGGCGAAGCAGCCGTCATCAAGGACATGCGCCGGTACCTCGTCCGCGACGTGGGCATCGACCGGAAGCAGGTTGCGTTCATGGGGTACTGGAGGCAGGGCAAAGCCGAAGGCTAGCCGCCTCCTGCCTTGCCTCCCCGTGACTGCCGGCTTGCCGTCGCTTAGCGGTTGGACCCAAACGCCCGCTCACTTCTGGCGGCTAAAACCCGGACGCGCGCTCACTTACTGTTCATCCCGGCGTCGTGATTTCTTTTTCTTGCGCCGCTAGGTTGGGCTGGTGCATGAACCTTTGCTTCCTGACTCCGGGCGGCGGGTGTTCGTTGCCCTGGGGGACTCGTTCACCGAGGGTGTGGGGGACCGGGACGAGCGGCTGCCCAACGGGGTGCGGGGCTGGGCCGACCGGGTGGCAGAGAAACTCGCCAAGGCACAGCCCGGGTGGAAGTACGCGAACCTGGCCATCCGCAGCAAGCGGCTCCGGCACATCATCGATGAGCAGTTGGAGCCGGCGCTGTGGATGAGGCCGACGCTGGTCACCCTCTATGCCGGCGGCAACGACATCCTCGACCTGAAGACAGACATGGCTGTGCTGATGGCTGACTATGAGGAGTTCGTCCGTCAGCTGGCGGGAACCGGGGCCACCCTTGTGCTGTTCACGGGCTTCGACGTCAAAGTGTCGGCGCTGCTCGAGCCGCTGAAGAGGCGCAACTCCTTTTACAACGAACGGGTACGGGAAATTGCCGCCAAGTACGGGGCGGTCCTCGTGGATTACTGGTGCCTCGACGCCTTCCACGACCGCCGGATGTGGGACTCTGACCGGCTCCACATGTCAAAGGCCGGGCACAAGTACCTGGCCGGGCAGGTACTGGACCAGCTGGGAGTCCCGCACAAAATCAGGCCCAAGGACTGGGAACCGCCAACACCTGTCACGCTGCGGGAGTGGGAACGGCGGCAGCGCCGCTGGGTGAACGACTGGGTCCTGCCGCTCTTCGGACGCAAGTTGCGCGGCGTCACGCTGGGGGACCAACTGAGCCCGCGCTGGCCCGAACCGGTTAAGGTCCCCAGGAAAGGCGGGCTGAAGAAGCTGGCGGCAGAAAACGCCGCAGCCGCAGAAGGCGCCTAACTGTCCAGGAGGTTCTCGAAGCCTGGCGCCACCCGGCCGGCGTGGAACTCCACCACTTCGAAGTCGGCCACGCCATTGGTGTAGAACGGGTCCTGCGCCAGGCTGGCGTCCAGCGTGGCACGGTCCGCCCGGGACAGCAGCAGTCCCCCGGTCCGGGGAACCTTCCGGCCGGCGGCGATGAAGACGCCGTCGTCGAAAGCTTTTTGCAGCCAGCTGATGTGCGCATCATTGTGGAAATCGACGATGTCCTGCGGAACCCGGTAGGTCAGGGAGACAACATACATGCGCCATAGCCTACCGGGGGCCTGCGGCACCGGAACCCGGTGGCGGCGAAGCTTGAAAGATCAATCGTAGAATATGGAGATGACCGAACCGCGGTGGCTCAACCCCGATGAACGACGTGCCTGGCTGGCCCTGGTGAGCATTAACACCCTGCTGCCCGCAGCCTTGGACACAAAGCTGCACGCTGCCGGGAAGCTTTCGCTCTTCGACTACACCGTTCTGGCAATGCTTTCGGAGGCGGACGAGCGGTTCCTGCCCATGAGCGAGCTCGCGGCCCGGAGCAGCGCGTCCCTGTCCCGGCTTTCCCACGTAGTGACCAAGCTGCAGAAGCGCGGATGGGTGGAGCGCCGGCCGCACCCCCACGACGCCCGGGTCACCATCGCCCACCTCACGGAGGAAGGCATGGCCACCATCGTTGGCCTGGCCCCGGACCACGTGGAATCGGTACGCAACCTCTTCCTTGACGCCCTGACCGAGCAGGACGTCCTGGACCTCGCCCGGATCGGTGAAAAAGTCGTGGGCCGCCTGGACGCGGACCATTGGATCCTGCGCGAAAGCTAGGGACCCGCACCTACGCCTCCCGTCCGGTTGGTTGCTCCCGGCAACGGATGGCAAACTAACCGCTATGGATTTCACCTCCCGGTTCGTGGCCCTTGGCGACTCCTTCACCGAAGGCGTGGGCGACGACGATCCCGCCCGTCCCAACGGCGTCCGGGGCTGGGCTGACCGTGTGGCAGAGCAGCTTGGTGCCGACGACCCAGGATTCGGCTACGCCAACCTCGCCATCCGCGGCAGGAAACTCCGGCAGATCCTGGCCGAGCAGGTGGACGCCGCCGTCGAGCTCAAACCCACCCTGGTGAGCATCTACGCGGGTGCCAACGACATTCTGCGCCCCCGTATCGACATCGACGACCTGCTGGCAGAGTACGACGACGGCATCCGCAAGCTGGCTGCCACCGGGGCCACAGTGCTGATGTTCACTGGATTCGACGCCCGCGGCTCCAAGGTTTTCGGCACGATGCGCGGCCGCACAGCCATCTACAACGAGCTGGTCCGCGGCATCGCAGGTGATCACGGGGCCCTGCTGGTGGACTACTGGCGCTTTAGCGAGTACTACGACTGGGGCATGTGGGCGAAGGACCGCATGCACATGTCCGCAGCCGGGCACGCCAACATGGCCAAGCGGGTCATGGAAGTGCTCAAATACGACCACTCCATTGACATCCCGCCCATGACGCCAGTGCCGGAGCTGAAGGGCGCTGAAGCGCTCCGCGCCAACGCCCAGTGGTTCCGTGAATACGCCGGCCCGTGGGTGGTCCGCCGCGTCACAGGCAAATCCTCGGGAGACAACCTCTCGTCCAAGTACCCCCGGCTGACCCGGCTCTAGGCGCCCGGGAAGGTGCCGCGGTCGGGCCCTGCTTATACACCCAATTCCCCCGGATTGGTCTTTAATTGCGCGAACTCGTAGACTTGGTAGGCGCTAAGTGCGCGGAGCGTGCGCAATTGCTCCGGTTGCCCGGTATTTTCTCCAGGGTGGCCGGTAGTTAGGGGCTCAAGTTGCGTGACTAACCGTTCGCCCTTCTTTATTTTTGGGTCGCCCTTAGCAGCATGGTCCAGCAGCAGATATGCGGATCATTACATCCAATTCTTGAGGAGAAGTCATGGCAGCACACTGCCAAGTGACCGGGGCCGAGCCGGGCTTTGGGCACAGCATTTCGCACTCGCACCGTCGCAACAAGCGCCGGTTCGATCCGAACATCCAGAAGAAGCGCTACTGGGTTCCGTCCCTGCGCCGTAACGTCACGCTGCAGGTCTCTGCTCGTGGCATCAAGACCATCGACGTACGCGGCATCGACGCAGTCGTCGCCGAAATCCTGGCTCGTGGGGTGAAGCTCTAATGGCAAAGGACAAGGACGTACGTCCGATCATCAAGCTCAAGTCGACCGCGGGCACGGGTTACACCTACGTAACCCGCAAGAACCGTCGTAACGACCCGGACCGCCTGGTCCTGAAGAAGTACGACCCCAAGATCCGCCAGCACGTTGAATTCCGAGAGGAGCGCTAAACATGGCTAAGAAGTCCAAGATTGCTCGCAACGAGCAGCGCAAGGTCATCGTTGAGCGTTACGCTGCCAAGCGCCTCGAACTGAAGAAGACCCTGGTTGACGAAAACGCAACCGACGAAGCACGCGAAGCAGCCCGCCTGGGCCTGCAGAAGCTGCCCCGCAACGCGTCCCCGATCCGTCTGCGTAACCGCGACATCATCGACGGCCGTCCCCGTGGCACCTTCCAGAAGTTCGGCATCTCCCGTGTCCGCTTCCGCGACATGGCCCACAAGGGCGAACTTCCGGGCATCACCAAGTCTTCCTGGTAATCCCGCAAGGCTGATACCAGCTGCTTGGAAAGGGCCGGCAACCATCACGGTTGCCGGCCCTTTCTTGCGTTAACCCACAGCCGGAACGGCCGGCTTCTGCCTGTGCTGCAGGACACAGGAAGTATTTACGACGGCGGGTGGGTGTCTGGGTGGGTTGGTGGGTGGTTTTGGCGCGTGTTTCCGGGGTTTTGGTGGGGTGGTGGGGCCGGGTTGCGGTGGGGTGGGTGGGGGTGTATTGTTTTCCGAGTCGCCGCGAGGGAGACAGCGAAGAGCTGGTTACCGCGGGCGGCCAAACCCCTAAAACAAAGACCAAAATCTGGTGGCTCGTTTGGGTGCCGGAAACGGGTGGGGGTGGTTGAGAGGGACGCGGGTCGCGGAAACGCTGATTTGCAAAGTTCTTTGAACGCCGGTAAGTTTGAAAAGTTGCTCCGGAGCGATCCTGAATGTTTGGTTTGGGTGGTGCCGGGTGTGTCTGTTGTTTGAGAACTCAATAGTGTGCCAAGTTTGTTGATACCGATTATGTATGTAATTGGTTGAATTTGCCGGATCGTGCCGCCCCTGTGGCATTGGTTTGGTGTTTTTGGCTGGTTTCAAATTTTGTGCAGCTTTTGCTGGTGTTATTTCCACTGGTTTTGGT